>CAYQBT010000087.1:6494-6900 GCA_964415775.1 uncultured Lachnospiraceae bacterium | reverse complement strand
TTCTGTTTTCCGGATACCTACGAGATCGGTATGTCCAATCTCGGCATGCGTGTTCTGTACGGGGCGCTGAATGCCGAGTGTGACATCTGGTGCGAGCGCGTGTTTGCGCCGTGGATGGATATGCAGGAGAAAATGCAGGAGCACGGGCTGCTGCTCACCACGCTCGAAAGCCATGATCCCGTAAAGGATTTTGATTTTCTGGGTGTGACGCTGCAATACGAGCTTTGCTACAGCACGGTTTTGCGCGTGCTGAAACTTTCGGGCATCCCGCTCTCTGCGGCAGATCGCGGCGAGGAGTTCCCGATCGTGATCGGCGGCGGACATTGTGCATATAATCCCGAGCCTATCGCGGAGTTTTTTGACATCTTCTCGATCGGAGAGGGGGAGGAGGCTTTGCCCGAGCTCT
>CAYQBT010000087.1:0-6484 GCA_964415775.1 uncultured Lachnospiraceae bacterium | reverse complement strand
AGCTCTGCCGCCTGTATATCGACATGCAGAAGTCGGGCGAGTACACCAAGGAGAAGTTTTTGCGCGCCGCGGCGAAGCTGGAAGGCTTCTATGTTCCGTCCCTCTACACGGTAGAGTATAACGAGGACAACACCATTCGCTCGATTACGCCAAAGTATGACGACATCCCCGCAAAGGTACGCAAGCGGATCGTTAAGGATCTGGACAAGGTGTACTATCCGACCAAGACCTATGCACCCTACATTGAAACGGTGCAGGACAAAATGGTACTGGAGGTGTACCGCGGCTGTATCCGCGGTTGTCGCTTCTGCCAGGCGGGCATGGTCTGCCGTCCTGTACGCGAAAAAAGCGTGGATAAACTCTTTGACGATGCAAAATGCATGTATGAGCACTCGGGCTACGACGAAATGACGCTTTCCTCGCTGTCGATCAGCGATTATTCCGCAATCGACGAGTTGACCGACAAGTTTGCCGCATGGACGACCGAAAACCACATCAGCCTGTCTCTGCCGTCCCTGCGTCTTGACAGCTTCACGCGGGAGCTGATGGATAAGGTTTCCACCGTGCGCACGGGCAGTCTGACCTTTGCACCTGAGGCGGGTACACAGCGTCTGCGCGATGCGATCAACAAGAATGTCTGCGAGAAAGACCTGCTCCGCGCCGTAAATGTGGCATACGACGTTGGAAAAACCTCGGTCAAACTCTATTTTATGAACGGACTTCCCACCGAGACGGATGAGGATATCGAGGGCATCGCCCTGTTGGCAAAGCGCGTGATCGAGGCATTTTATGAGAACCCCAATCACAACAAGCAACGCCGCCCGTCGGTGACGGTCAGCGTCTCCTGCTTCGTGCCGAAGCCCTTTACCCCCTTCCAGTGGGAAAAGCAGGATGTCTTTGACGAGCTTATGCGCAAGCAGGATCTCCTTAGAAGCAAAATCACCGACCGCAAGATCGTGTACAACTACCACGATGCGACCGTTTCTTTCCTGGAGGCGGTATTTGCCCGCGGTGACCGCCGTCTCGGCAAGGTGCTTTTGCTCGCCGCCGAGAAAGGCGTGCAGTTTGATGCGTGGAGTGAGTGCTTTGACTTTGCAAAATGGATGGAGATCTTTAGGGAAACCGGCATTGATCCGCACTTTTATGCCACGCGCGGCTTCGGACTCGACGAGGTACTGCCGTGGGATATGATCGACATCGGCGTGACCAAGGCATTTCTGCTCCGTGAGCGCGAAAAGGCGTATGCGGGTGTCCCGTCTGCAAACTGCCGCGAAAAATGCAACGGATGCGGTGCAAATACACTCGGAGGTGAACGCACATGCTGCCCGTAAGAGACAAAGTCCCGCACGTTGCGGTGCGGATCCGATTTGAAAAGACAGGCGCACTGCAGTATATTTCCCACCTCGATCTGCACCGCACATTCTGCCGCCTGCTTGTGCGCAAGGGCGTTCCCGTTTGGTATTCCGAGGGGTTCACTCCCCACCCGCGCCTTGTGTTTGCCACACCGCTTTCGATCGGCGCGGAGAGTTTGTGCGAATACATGGATGTATTCGTGGTCGGCTCTGCAGAAACGGTGGATCCGGACGTGATCCGCTGGAAGCTGACCGAAAGTGACATCGACGGATTGAAGATCACCGCGGTATACTTTCCCGAGACCAAGTTTTCGACCATTACCCATTCGACATATACGATCCGTATCCGCACCGCGCATGCGGATGCGGAACTTGCCGAGCGCTGTGAAGCGGCTCTGCGTGCGTCTCCGCTCATAGTACTGAAGCGCACCAAGAGCGGCGAGAAGGATGTGGATATTTCGCCGCAGATCAAGGCAGTGTCGGTCACGTTTGACGGGCAGTGTCTTGTCATCCGCGCACGTCTGTGTGCCGACAGTATGAATTTCTTAAATCCCGAGTATCTTATCAAGGTACTGAAAGAGAAGTGCGGGATTCTCGCCGGCGATCCGACCGCCGAGGAGTATTCGATCCTGCGTACTGCCGTGCTTTGCGGCGAAAAAGATTTTCGATAAAGAAGAGGACAGCGTAATGCGTAAACTGCTATTTCTTTTCGCACTTGTACTGCTTTTGAGCGCGTGTGATGGGAGACCTGCTGAGACAACGGCTGTTCCCGAGGTAGTGACCACGCCCGAAGAGACGGTCACCGTTCGGATGGAGCCGGTCACAACACCCATTACCACCGAGGCACCCGAGCCGCCTACGCTCTATAGCTTTTCCTTCCTTGCGGCGGGTGACAACATGATCTACTACGGCAACGTACGCGATGCCGCAAGAAATGCCAAGGGAACCGACAAAAAGTATGATTTCACTCCCTCCTACACCTCGATCAAGCCGATCGTGGAGCAGTATGACCTTTCGTTCATCAATCAGGAGGTGCTCATGTGCGGCGCGGGGTACGATTTTACCTATTACCCGCGCTTCAATGCGCCGCAGGAAGTCGGCGATGCAGTGGTGGATGCCGGCTTTGACATTATCGGTATGGCGAACAACCACATGCTGGATAAAGGCGAGAACGGGCTCAAAGCTACGCTTGACTATTGGGAGAAGCAACCTGTCACTCTGATCGGCGCATACCGCAACCGCGAAGCATTTGATCATATCACGGTGCTTGAGCAAAACGGCATCAAAATTGCGTTGCTTGCGTTTACCGATTGGACCAACGGCATCTCTCTTCCGAAGGGCAGTGAGATGTTTGTCCCCTACACCGACAAGGAGCTGATCGCGGCAAAGGTCGCCGAGGCAGAGAGTCTCGCGGATATCACCATCGTTTCGATGCACTGGGGAGACGAGTTTACCTTCAAGGTGAACGACAAGCAAAAGGAAGTTGCAAGGATCATCTGCGAAAACGGCGGCGATGTCATCCTCGGGCATCACCCGCATGTGCTCCAGCCGATCGAATGGGTGGAGAGCGGCGAGCAAAAAACACTTTGCGTATACTCGCTCGGCAACTTTATGGCAGAGATGGAGCTCGATTCCAAGATCGTTGGCGGTATGGTCACCTTTGATGTGGAAAAACTGGGCGAGGACGGTAGTGCCGAGGTCAAAAACGTGCACTTTATCCCCACGGTGTTCGACTACACGAAGAGCTTTTACAATAACCACATCTATCTGATGGAAAACTACACCGCCGAGCAGGCAAAAGCGCACGGCATGGCATATTACGGCAATTCCACCACGCTTGCGCGCCTGAAAAAGTATGTAACGGATACAATAGCCGAAGAGTTTTTGCCCGATTTTCTGAAAACTACGGAGTAAAGTATGATTGCATTAACCACAGAGGAGTTTGACCAAATCGTCTTCGAGCTTCTCGAAAGCAAGCCTGTGCAATACGACGCACTCTGCGCTGCGGCGGAAAAACTGCTCACAAAACCGCTACGCCGCAAGTGCGCGGAGATCCCCGCACTCGGGAGCGTATGTACCTATGAGGATCTTTTGTCCGAAACCTACATACGGCTGATCAAATGCGCGATCCCGAATTTCTTTTTGCGCACAGATACACCGAACCTTGACCGCGAGGGCTTTTGCCGCTTTGTGTATACCGTGGCGGCAAACATCTGCCGTGACAAGATCCGCTTTTCCGTGTCTCATGCGGCTCTGCCGCTTGAGACGGATGCCGAGGAGGACAGCGTCCCCTTGCAGATCGCCGATCCTGCGGCAGAGAAGCCGTTTTCCGCCGCTGAGGATATGGAGACACTGCGCGAAGCCTTTGCCATCGTGCTTTCGAGCGATACGCAGGTCTACAAGATGATCACTTGGCTTGCACAGGCGGTGATGATCCTTTCCGAAGGCGTGACCAAAATCGAATCGAACGATCTGCTGGTGCGGCGGTATGAGAATATGACGCTGGACAGTATGTGGGCAGAGATTTGCCGCGCGGCAAAGGAGCTGCCATGGCTGCGTGTCACCGAGAAAAACGCAATGCGCGTGCGAAAAATGCTGGATGCGCCGTTTAAAGAGAATGTACGGTACGGAGAAATGCGGTATAGAGATTTCTACATGAAAAAGGGCGCGAAAGCGTCTATCAGTGACTGGGTAAACCGTATCAACGCTGTGATCAGGAGAGATGCTGCATGGAACATCTGAGTGTAGAACAAATCATAGAATTTATCAGTATGGATACCCTTGCCGCGGGGGATCTGGCTTTATCGCGCGAGGTCAATACGCATTTGACCGAGTGCGGCGAGTGCCGCCGTATGGTGCGCGCGGCGCAGGCGGTATACGATGCGTTGCTTGCCGAGTGCAAGAGCCGCGAGCTTGCAAGAGAGCGTCTTGACCGCCGCTTGCAGGAGGAACTGGAGCAAAATGGCTGACATGGAACCTTGTCTTGTATTTTTGGACGTGGATGGCACCCTGCTGTTTCGTGGAGAGATCTGCGAAGAGGATGTGGAGGCTCTTCGCCGCTTGCGTGCGGCGGGGCATAAGATCTTCATCAATTCGGGGCGCAGCCGTTCGGTTCTGCCGAAGCAACTGCTGGATGCGGTCGAATTTGACGGCTTTGTCTGCGGTTCGACATATGTGGAGTATCATGGCGAGGTACTGCACCGCGTGCTTGTCGATGACGAGACGATCCGCACCGTCTGCCGCTATGCCAAGGAAAACGGCGTGCGTATGCTGCTTGAGGGCGAGACATATGCGTACGGCATATACGGCGGTGCGTTTCACGCTTGCGTGGACATTACCGATCGGTTAGATGCGTATATGGAGGAGCCGAGTCGGATGCGGGTGACCAAGATCACCTTTGACCGCGACTTAGCGCCCGAGATCGCCGAGATCTTTTCGGGGATCCGCGTGATCAACTTCGGCGGGTATTCGGAGGCAATCGTGCGCGGCTATGACAAGGCGTTCGGCATGCGATTCCTCGGCGAAAAGCTGGGGATATCGCGGGAGAACACGGTCGCGTTCGGCGACAGCGTCAACGATACCGAGATGCTTGCGTATGCGGGCAAGAGCGTCATCATGCGCTCGGCTCCCGCCTCGCTCGACCGCTATGCCACCTTGCGCGCAGACGCAGACTTTGGCGGCGTAGCGCTCGGCATTGAAAAAATCTTCTTTGGAGAGAGCAAATGAATAGCTATGAAATCGTAGAAAAGCTTTCGGGGGATCCCGAAAAGGATATAGAACTGCTGACGGCAATGATGTTTGCCGAAAAGGACAGAGACACGAAGCATACGATCATTGAGATGCTCGGTCGCGTCAACGACTATGCAAGCCTTATGGAGCGCGGACTCGTGCCGCGCGGGGTAGCGTATGATTCGTTCGTTGTCGGCGACTGCCTCTTTGAAATGCCCGACGATTCGGTTTTGCAAAAAATTGCCGATACGCGCGCGGCGGCAGAGGGCGGAGAGCCGCAGGCACAGTATGCCTACGCGATGTATCTGCTCGGCGGCGCGCTGGGCGAGCCCGACTACAGAGAGGTGGTCGATCTTTTGCGAAAATCGGCGGAGCAAGGCAACGCTGATGCACTCTACGAGCTCGGTGTGTGTTACATGAACGGAGAGGGCGTGCGTAACGACTCGCACGAGACCGAGCGGCTCTGGAAGAAAGCGGTCGAGCTTGGAAATGTGGATGCGATGGTCGCGCTCGGCGCGGCATACCGCGGCGGCAAGGGTATTCCCGAGAATCCGAAGGCTTGCTTTGAAATGTATAAAGCGGCGGCCGAAGCCGGCTGTGCCGCAGGATATTTGCACCTTGGTATCTGCTATTTCAACGGCACAGGCACCGAAGCCAATATTGAAAAAGCGATCGAGACAGTGCAGATCGCAGAGGATATGGGCAGCAGCGATGCGAAAATGCTGCTCAAACGTATGCAGCTTTACTATGAGGAGGAGGATCTCGATGCCATCGAAATTGCCGCTCGAAATTGAGCGAAAGTTTCTGATCGAATATCCCGATACCGCGCTGCTCGACCGTCTTTCGGGCGGCGATTGCTCCGAGATTTCGCAGACATATCTTTCGGGCGAGGCAGGCGCGAGCGAGCGCGTGCGCGCCCGCACCAAAAACGGCGTGACCGTGTATACCCATAACACCAAGATCAAGCTGTCTTCGATGAAGCGGATCGAGATGGAAGAAGAAGTGGACGAGGCGGCGTACAACGAGCTCTTGAAGCGCGCCAATCCGTCCTGCCGCACGATCGAAAAGGTGCGTTACTGCGTACCCATGGGCGAATTTGTGTTTGAGATCGACATCTTCCCGTTCTGGTCGGATAAAGCGTTTATGGAGGTCGAAATGCCGAGCGAGGACACCGAGGTACCGCTCCCCGATTTTGTAAAGATCATTCGCGAGGTCACAGACGACAACCGCTATACCAATCATGCACTTGCCATAAAACTTCCCGAATAGGAGAGTAGCGTGAAAGTTCAAGTTGCGATATGTTTTGCATAGAATGTTTCACGCACGAACTCCTCGCAAAATGGGACCCAGCCCATTTTGCCGCACAAAGTGCGGTTCCGAGGATTTCATTTTACTTTTGTGCC
>CAYQBT010000086.1:0-6998 GCA_964415775.1 uncultured Lachnospiraceae bacterium | reverse complement strand
GCTTGCTTGGTTCATCGACCGTAGCGGTTATGTACAGCCGCTCGCGTGCGCGTGTCAATGCAACATACAGCAGGCGAAGCTCCTCTTCCTTGGCGGAGCGGCGCAGGGCAAGCGCGACCGATTTGCGCAGCAGCGTATCGTATACGCAAAAGCCGCCCGCATCGCGCAGCTTCATGCCGAAGCCTGCCGCATGGGTGTACAGCGGGGACATATCGGCATCGCGCAGGTTGTAGCTCTTTGCGGTGTCGGCAAGGAACACTACAGGATATTCGAGACCTTTCGATTGGTGAATGCTCATGATCTGCACCGCGTCATGCGTGTCTGCACTGACCTTGGCGGCGGTAAGCTGTGCGGTGGAGTTCTGCTCCACACTGCGCAGGTAGCGCAAGAATTCCGAAAGGCTGCGCGGTGTGCCGCCTGCAAAGGCGTGTGCAAGCTCACGGAATTTTTCGAGATTGGCACGGCGGAGTGCACTGTCGGCACAAAGCCGCGCATAGACCGAGCAGGTGCTGTACAGTTCATCCACAAGGTCGCCCGCGCTCATAAAGCGCGCCATGCGGCGAAATTCGGAAAGTTGGTCTATAAAGCGGGAGAGCGCTTGTCTGTCGGGTGTGTCCTCTGCATCGCCTGCAAGGTAGTCGCGCAGGGTGACAAACAGGCGCGCATCCTGCCTGCCGCTTCGCAAAGCGGCAAGAAAATCATGGCTGAGTCCGCATAAGGGGGAGAGCAGTGCACCCGCAAGGGGGATGTCGCGGCGGGGATTGTCGATCGCCTCCAGCATACAGCGCAGGATCTCCACCTCGCTTTGCGTGAGCAGATTCTCGCTCGTTTCGGAATAAACGGGGATGCCGTGCATGCGCAGAGCGGCGGCATATTCGTCTGTTTTGGCTTTCGGCGAGCGCATCAGAATGGCGATGTCGCCGTAGGTGATGGGGGTACCGTCGTCTTTACGTTCCTCCCGTACGAGGCGGCGGATCTCTTTTGCAATATAGTCCGCTTCGGTGTTTTTACCCTCATCCATGCTGCCTTTCGGCGGCTTTTGCGCAAGGACAAGCTGTACGGGACGCATGGATTTCGCTGTTTGCTTGGAAAATACCAGCGCATCCGCGGCGGTATAGTGCATATCGGGCGAGATCAGGGGCATGAGCGTGTCAAAGATGCGGTTGGTGAGGTCGATGATCTCCTTGCCGCAACGGAAGTTTTCGCTCATGAAGATCGTCGCGTAGTTGCCGCTTGCCGTATCGATTTCGGGATATGCATAGCGCAGGTTTGCAAAGATCGAGGGCTCTGCGCCGCGGAGCGCATAGATGCTTTGCTTGATGTCGCCTACCGTAGAGCGGTTGGTTTCGGTGGAAATGGCGGAGAAAATGCGATCCTGCACGGCGTTTACATCCTGATATTCGTCGATGTAGACGGCATCGTACAGCGCTTTTTGTGCCATGGCAAAGGGGGTGTCGTTTCCGTCTGCATCCACGAGCAGACGGAGGGTATAGCGGCTGAGATCGGAAAAATCGCAGAGATTCTGGCGTTTTTTCTCGGCTTCGGCGCGCTTTTCATACGCCGTGAGCAGTTCGGCGAGTGCGTGGCAGACATCGGCGGTCTCGGTGACGCAGCGCTGTAAGGTCGCATTGTCTGCGGCGAGGTAGCCGCTTTGCAGCTTTGCTACCTGCTTTTTGTATTCGGCGCGAAGCTCCTTGATCTGCTCGAGCTCGTCGGTTTTTTCGCCGCGGTAGGAACCAAGGCGGGAGAAGGTGAGGTTGCCGATCACCTTTCTGCCGACCGCGTATCCGCTTGCAAGTGCCTTTTCGGCGGCAAGAATCCCGTCATAGTCTTCGGTAAAGGCGGGCAGATAGGCTTTGGCGGCTGCCGTGTTTACGGCGAGCCGATCCATGGCATATCGGTACGCTTTTTTGTAGTGGGAAAAGAGGTCAAGAAGGTGCGCTTCGACGCGCTTGCCCGCAGGAGAGTCAAAAAAGTCAGACTTCGCGTAGCCGCGTAGAGAGGCTTCGCAGTCATAGAGCGCGGCGGCGCCACGCGGGTACGCGGAGAGCGTTTCGTAGAGGGTAAGGAGCAGATCTGCAAGTCGCTTGTCGTCGCTGCTGCCGAGCAGCAGATCTACAAGGGCGGCAAAGCCGCGTGCGCCGCCTGCGATCTTGCTCGAGGGATCGTCATAGCATTCATCGATCAGCCGCTCCATGGTCTCATGCGCGAGCAGGGCGGATTCGCCCGCGTCGGCAATGCGAAAGGACGGGGAGAGACCGAGGGCTGCATAGTTTGCGCGCACGAGATCCAGACAAAAGCTGTCGATGGTGGAGATCTTGGCACTCGGGAGCAGGGAGATCTGCTCGGCAAGCACTTCGTTTTCCCCATTGGCGGCAATCGCTTCGGAAAGTGCCGCCGAAATACGCAGACGCAGTTCGCTTGCCGCCGCCTTGGTAAAGGTCACGACGAGCAGGCGGTCGAGCATCACGGGTGCTTCCTTGCGCGTGACCGAGCGCAGAATGCGTTCGATCAGCGTAGTGGTCTTGCCGCTGCCTGCCGCCGCAGAGACGAGAAGCGTTTTGGACGTTTCGTCCACGGCGCGCTGTTGCGCGGCGGTGAGTTTAGCCATAGTCCTCGTCTCCTTTCCTTTTTTCTTTGCGGCAGATGTGCAGATACGCGCAGTATCGGCAGGGGGACGCGGCACCCCCCGGGGTATCTGCCGTGTCGATCCTGCCCGCCCGCATACTGTTTGCTACGTTTGCAATGCTGTCCTTGACGGTGGCAAACAGAGCGGCCGTTGCCTCGGCATCCTTTTCGGTGAGCTTTTTTGTGAACTGCTTGTCCGCGGTGCGGTCGATCGCATCGGCAAGCTGCTCGGCGCTGAAGAGAAAGCCCTTGCGCTCCAGCGTGGCTGCCGCGGCAGTCTCCATATCTTCGGATGGGGGATTGTCTAACGGAATATTCGGCGCCTTGACTACAAAATAGGTCGCGCCCGCGGGCAGGATCTCCTCGGTGGACTGGACGCCCACAAGGTCAAAGAACTGCTTGTCCGCGACCTCGCAGAGGGAGAACAGATAGATCAGTAACTGCAAATTTTTGCCTTTTTGCAGGTCGCTTTCGCTGAACGGCTTTTTTCCCGATTTGTAGTCGGCAACGCGCAGATAGACCTTGCCGTCTTTTTTGAAAATATCTACGCGGTCGGCAATGCCGTTTAAGGATACGCTTCCGCCGTCTGCAAGGGTGACGGTGAGCGGACGGTGCCCACCCGCGCCGATACGGTATTCGGTGAGAAAAGGCGTAAAGTCGCTGCTTTGGAACTCGGCGACAAGGTTCTTTAAAATCAGCGCAAGGCTTCGCCGCATGCGCTCAAAGAAGCAGAGCATCCGCGCACTGCCGCCGTTTGCCGAGCGCAGGATCTTTTCGGTCTCGGCGGCACAGAGAGAGGCGGCAAGCTGTTCGAGCTCCTCCGCTGTGTAGTCGGCGATGCGCCGATCCGCCGCTTTTGCGGTTTGGATGAAGTTTTCCAGCACGCTGTGCACAAAGGTACCCGTGTTTGCGGGATTGAACTCGAAGGGGGCGGTGTCCTCCAGCGTGAGAATATACTGCATGAAGTGGCGCAGATGACAGTCGCTGTAGCAGTCGATCTTGCTCTGCGAGAGACGCATATCGTTGCCGTAGATCGTCCGCGCAATTTCGGGGGAGAGGGTAGCATAGGCGTTGCCGAGCGCTTTTGCATCGGTAAGCGGCGGTGTATACATACCGTGCGGCGTGAGTGCCTCGCAAAGGATCGCCTCGGTGTCGGCTCCGTAGCGTCCGATCGCATCTGCGGCAGAGGCTTTGTAGAAAAGCTTGTCCATTGGTGCAAGGGATGCATAGGTGTAGAAGAAGAGCGACGGGAACAGCCGCTTCAGGCGCGCCACAGCAAAGGACGGCTCGCACTTCCGGCCGTCGGCGTCGGCGGTGTAGTAGGAAACCGTTACGCGCTCGGTTGCAAAGTCGATGGCGCGTACAAAATGATAGAACTCGCGCGCGGAGCGCAGATGCAGATCCTGCGAGAGGGAAATGCCAATCTGCTCGAGCTGCCCACGCTCGCTTTCGCCGAGCGTGGGGCTTTCTGCGACGGGAGCAGGGAATACGCCCTCCGTAGCACCCACGAGGATCACGATCTTCCGCTCGTCAATGCGGATGGTGTCGGCATTGCCGATGATGACCTGATCCATCGAGGTGGGGATCTCGGCAATGTCGATCGCCGAGAACAACAGGCGGACGAGTCCGCTAAAATCGGCGGCGGTGATCTTTTCTTCGCCTGCCGCATCCACAAGGGTGTCAAGTGCCTCCATGGTCACGTTCCACAGGCGGATGGCGTCGGCAGTTTTATCGGTGCCGAAATACTTGGCAAAGGCGGGATCGACCGAGCGCTCTCTGATGCCGAGCTCGGTGAGATAGGCAAAGATCGCGGTGGCAAATTCGAGCACGGTCACAGCGCCGTCAAGCGAGTCGCACAGGCGGGCGAGCGGTGCGGCGATCTTTTGCTTGATCTCGTTCACAGCGGCAAGTGTATCCGTGTCGGTCACCTCGGCTGTGTAGCCCTTGCCTGACATGGTGAAATCCTCGCCGTCGAGATAGCGCTGTCTGCCGCAGATGTTCCAGCGGTCGATGTACTCTTCAAACAGGTCGCACTCATCGTCCGAAAGTCCGCAAAGTCCCGTTTTGATATACGCGGCGACATCGCTTTCCTTGAAATTATACACATACAGGGAGAGGGCAGACAGGATCAGTTTTGTAAGGGGAAGCAGTTCAGCGCCTGTCTTTTTCGAGAAGAAGAAGGGGATCCCGCTGCGCGCAAGGGCGCGATCCAGCGTGCCTGTGTAGCTTTCGGCATTCCGCGCGATGATCGCAATGTCGGAGTAGGCGTGTCCCTCTTTAACTGCGCGGTAGATCTCTCTAAGGCAGAGATTTGCCTCCTCGGCTTTGTTTTGGCATTCCACGACCTCCAGCACACCGCGCGTATCTTCGGTAAAGCGATCGGTCGAGGCAAAGTCCCAGAGGTTTTCTTTGGCAAAGCCTAGCGCCGCAGGCGCATCCTCTTCTAAGTAGACTTGCTCCAAGGATACCGAGAGCTTTGCGCACAGCGAAAGCAGTTTTTTGCGCGTGTCGGCGCATTCTGCCATGTGCGCGCCCGTGCGGCGAAAGGGCAGGGCGACCGTCACATCCACACCGCGGGACAGCATATGCGAGAGCACGGCCGTTTCCTGTCCGGTAAAGCTGATAAACGAGTCGATATAGACATGCGCATCGCCGAAAAAGTCGTGCTTTCTCAGCAACTCGGCGAGGGTATCCAGATCATCCGCCTGCTCGGCAAAGTTTTCGTGCAGCAGACTTTCGTATTCGGTATACAGGAGGGCAAGATCGTGTATCTTGTCGGCAAGCGGCGTGCTGCCGAGCGCTTCTATCGCCGTATGCAACTCGTCCGCGCGCACGGCACAGGCGCGGAACTCGCTCATCAGCGTGCAGAGTGCCTGCAAGGTGCCGTTTTGCACCTCGCCTCCGAATATACGCAAATAGGGGCGGAGCTTTTGCACCGTGCGGTACATGGTCACGACCTTCGCGCCCTCGCTTGCATAGCGGTAGGTCAGCGAGCCGAAGCGGCGGCAAACCAGGTTAGCAAGGCGCGAAAAGCCCACCGCATCCACAAGGAGTGCGGCACTTTTGGGCAATGCCCGCATGAGTGCGCTCTCGGCGAGCAGTGCCTTCTGATCGGGGACGATCAGGTAGGCGCGCCGCCCGTCAGCCACGTCTCGGGCAATTCGGTTGTAGATCTCGGCGCGTGCGCCGCGCGTGCCGTACAAAAGTGTGAGCATAGCTAAGCTCCTCAGATTTCTAAAGGATTGTATCCCCGAAGGTGTGCACCTCGCGGATCGTGTGGCGACCGTCTTTTTTCAGTCGTCTACGGAAATAGAAAAAGAAATAGTTGCGCAGAATATACACGTTGTCCTTCTCCTTGCGGAAGCAGACGAACCAGTCGTTCCTTTCGCCAATGCCCTGTTGCTTTAAGAAAAAGGGTGTCACGATCAGCACGGTGGAATCGGGGTAACGGGCGGCTTCCTTTTCCAAAAAGACCCCGTCAAAGCTGCCCTTGCCGTTTGGGATCAGAAAGACCACATCCGCTCTGGCTTCGCGCAGAAGCTTTGCCGCATTGCGGCTGCGGAGTAGCAGCGTGAGGATGAGCGTACAGATCGCGCCGACCAGCAGGATCGGGATGATGAGGATGAACACCGCGGTATAGAGCAGGACGAATGCGCCCGCTTGCAAATACTGATAGAGCAGTACGCCCAAACGGAAAATGCGCGTCACCCACAATGAGCTTCGCAAATATCTGGTTGCTTTTTGCACGGGGGCGTAGAACTCTTTTTTACGCAGGCGGGAGAGGAGAAAGGAGAAATAGTTGCTTGCCGTATAGCAGCTGTTTTCAGTCGCGGCACTCGGTTGCTCGATTGCCGCTGCTTTTTCCAGCTTGTGCAGTTTTTTCTTCAGCTCGCGGTTTTCCTTTCGCAAGCGATGCAATTCTTCGTTTTGCATGGCAAAGCGCCTCCTTTCTATATAAGTATTATATCAAATAATATGCATGTATGCAATAAAATCTATATATAGTTTTCTGATTGACAAATCTTAATACATATTGTATAATTTATAGATAGAGACTAAGCCGACGGAGGGAATTCCATGGCGGTAAACGATAAAAACAATGCACAGTATAATAACCAAAGTATTTCGATGCTCAAGGGCGCGGATCGTGTACGCAAGCGTCCGGCAGTCATCTTCGGCTCGGACGGTCTTGAGGGGTGCCAGCACTCCTTTTTCGAGATCCTTTCCAACTCGGTAGACGAGGCGAAGGAGGGACACGGCGACACGATCCATATCACCGTTTGGAGGGATCACACCATCGAGGTAGAGGACTTCGGGCGCGGTGTACCGCTCGGCTACAACGAAAAGGAAAAACGATACAACTGGGAGCT
>CAYQBT010000085.1:0-7082 GCA_964415775.1 uncultured Lachnospiraceae bacterium | reverse complement strand
CGCTGTTGTTGTCTTTCTCGACGAGATCCCATTTGTTGACCACGACGATCCACGCCTTGCCCGCCTCGTGCGCGATGCCGGCAATATGCTCGTCCTGCTCGGTCATGCCCTCGGTAGCGTCGATCATCATGAGGCATACATCCGCACGCTCCACCGCCATGTGGGCGCGCAGCACGCTGTATTTCTCGATGACCTCCTCCACCTTGGACTTACGGCGAATGCCCGCAGTGTCGATGAAGGTATAGTTGCCCCATTCGCACGCAATGCGCGTATCGATCGCGTCTCTGGTAGTACCCGCAATGTCGGATACGATCAGACGCTCCTCGCCGAGGATCTTGTTGATGATAGAAGATTTGCCTGCATTCGGCTTGCCGATGACGGCAACCTTAATGCTGTCGTTCTCCTCGGAAAAATCGGTATCTGCAGGCAGCTCGGAGAACACGGCATCCAGAAGATCGCCCGATCCGCTGCCGTGCAGCGAGGAAAGTGCGATCGGATCCTTGTCAAATCCAAGCTCGTAGAACTCGTAAAACTCAAACGGTACCGCGCCCACACGGTCGATCTTATTGACCGCAAGCACGACCGGTTTGCCGCTCTTTTTCAGCATAACGGCAATATCGCGATCATCAGCTACCAGTCCCGCATGGATGTCGCACATAAAGATGATTACATCCGCGGTGTCGATGGCGATCTGCGCCTGCGTGCGCATCTGCTTTAAAATAATATCATCGGTTTTCGGCTCAATACCGCCGGTGTCGATAACGATAAACTCCTTACCGCACCACTCGCCCTCGCCGTAGATACGGTCGCGCGTAACACCGGGGGTATCCTCCACGATCGCGCGGCGCTCGCCGATGAGTTTATTGAACAGCGTACTCTTGCCGACATTCGGCCGTCCTACGATTGCTATAATCGGTCTTGCCATTTTTTCAAAGTCCTTTTCTTTCTATTTCAAAAAGTCGGTTGCATCCTGCAAGGAAATATAATAGCCTAACACCTCTTCATACATACCGCCCTTGGTAATGTATACGCCGAGGCGCGTATTTCCCTCTACGGTTTCCATCGAAACATACGGATAGATTCCGTATGCGGGATTATAGTGCGAAAAATCAGGCTTTACATCAAATCTTCCGTTTTGGAACGCCTCGACCATCTTTGCATACTCTACCACATCGGGCGTTTCGAGGATCCGATTCGTTGCAGGATCGATATTGACCGTATAGAGAACGTCTCCGCCCGCTTCGCTGTTTTCATAATAGATCGCATAACTGCCCGAAAATACGGCGGAAATGATTTTTTCGCTTTCGTAAATACTCGTCGCCTTTACGGAATACTCTGCCGTACCGCCGAGATCGGCGATAGAAGAAGCATTGGGAATATACCGCGCCAGAAATTTCGCGGCCTCGGCTTCGAGAAACGCATCGAGGTCGGCATCTCCTGTAACGAGCACCTCATAGCTTGCTAAAACGCTGCTACTGAGCGCAGGGGAAACCGTTTTGGTCGAAAGTTGCGAACCGACAGGCTGGGTCTCAGGCGGCTCTGTGGTGGTTACGACTGCCTTGTCCGATCCGGTCGTACCCATCGGTTCGGTTGTAACAGGCGGATCGGTTCGGTCGCAGGCACAAAGCAAAATGCTAAGCGCAAGGCTGATCCATATAAGTTTTTTCACGGTTAACTCCTTTCTATGCAAGGCATATTATACGGTTACGCCGAAAATCCCCGATACCAGCTCACAGCCGTCATCCGAGCAGAACGTGATCGGCACCGAAAGCTTTTCGGACAATTCTTCTTTTGAGATGCCGCAAAGGAAAAGATCCCCCTCGGCACGCAAGGTATTCTTCGGTAACAGGAGCGTTTCGCCGAGCGGCTTTCCGCAAAGCTGCTCGGAAAGATCCTTTCCGGTCAGCAATCCCGACACGGTGATCTGCTCTCCGAAAAAGTGGTTCTCGATCTTATACACGTGTACCGTCAGATTCGCACAAAGCGATTCCAGTTTTGTGCACAGGCTCCGGATAAAAGTATATGCAGCGGCGCCGGTTGCAATCGAAACACAACGCGTTTTTTCACCAAGTGCGGCAATATAATCGGGTAAAAACGAAAGCTCGATGCCAAATTCCTCTTCTAAGGAGGCTATCATGCCGACACCGTTTTCGATCTGTGTAAAGTCCTCGTAAAACTCGGCTTTGGGTAGCGGCAGTTCCCCCTTGATATACAGCTCATCCGCGGGATAGAAAAGCCTTGTGCCAAGTTCACGGAAGCAGGCGTCTCCAAATTTTTCGACCATAGAGATCACTTCTCTGCACTCTTCCTTAGTATATCCCCTTAGCGGATAGAGTCCGTCGCGGAATTTCGTAAGCCCCGCAGGCACCACCGAGACCGAATCCATCGCGGGATAAAGCGCCTTCAGGTCGCGCATGGTGCGCAGCAGTTCTTCCCCGTCGTTCACACCCTTGCAAAGCACGATCTGTCCGCGCATATGCGTGCCGCCTGCCTTGAATATGTCAAGGTAGGACAGCACCTCGCCCGCGTGCTTGTTTTTCATCATATGCACACGCAGCTCAGGGTTGGTCGTATGTACAGAGATGTTGATCGGGGTGATGTGCATGTTGACAATGCGCTGTACATCGCTTTCGCTCAGGTTGGTGAGTGTGATATAGTTTCCGTGCAGAAAGGACAGGCGGGAATCATCGTCCTTGAAATACAGCGTCTCACGGAGCCCTTTCGGGAGCTGATCGATAAAACAGAAGATGCACTTGTTCTCACAGCGGTGCTTTTTATCCATCAGCGGGGTGGCAAATTCCAGACCGATGTCGTCATACTCGCCCTTGTCGATCGTGACAGAGAACTCGTTTTCGCCGCGGCGAAGCATGAGGGTGATATGACGGTCAGCGAGATAAAAACGATAGTCGAGCACGTCCGTGATCGGTTTTTCGTTGATCGAAATCAGAATATCGCCCGCGCGCACACCTGCCTTTTCGGCACGGCTATGTGCATGCACCTCGGTGATCTCTACCATTTTCTCGCCTCCTTTATCTATAACGCATAATTCCCCAATTTACTTAGTATATTATTGTATCATATTCTGACCGTTTCGTCAAGGGGAGACCGGTCGACAAATTAAACGAAAAGAACCGTCTGCGGGAAACCGCAGACGGTTCTGTATTTACTTCGTCAATGTCGCCGTGGAGGTGGCGCCGTCCCATGCGACGGTCGCACCGAGTGCCTCGGCAACCACGCGGACGGGGAGATAGGTACGGCTGTTTTCGATAAACGCGGGAGCATCCAGCGTAACCGTTTCACCGTTGATCTCAGCGGTAGTTGCACCGATCGTGATGCGGATGTTCACTCCCTCGGCGATGATAGTCGCCGTGGAGGTAGCACCGTCCCAACCGACAGTTGCACCGAACGCCTCCGCAACGAAACGAACGGGCAGCATCGTGCGGCTGTTTTTGATCACGGGTGCGGCATCCAGCGTCTTTGCCGCGCCGTTAACGAAACCGACCGACTCGCCGATCGTCATTTTCACGATCGTTGTATCCGAAGCAGGCGCGCCGGGAAGCGTGTTGACAAAATCGTCGTTCTTCTGTGCGAAGATCCAATCGACAAGACCGTCGGTATATGCCGCCTTCGTCCAGATATTGTGCGTGCCGCCCGCGATCTCGGTGTAGGTGATATTGCCGCCTGCCGCCTTGATCGCATTGACCATCTGGCGGGTAGCATTGACATCCAGTGTCGCATCCGCGTCCCCGTGGAAAGTCCAGATCGCTACGCCGACGTAGCGGGACGCGATCTTCTCTGCTCCGCCGAGCGTTCCCGTACCTGCAATCGGGATCGCCGCCGCAAAAACCTCGGGATAACGGGCGGTAAGGCTCCATGTTGCGCCGCCGCCGTTGGAGGAACCGGTGATATATACGCGCGAGGTATCTGCGCGATACTCGGTCAGGAACTTGCAAAGCAGCTCTGCCGCCGCATTCAGATAGTTGTCCGCTGTGTATACGCCGCTTTCCAGCGATGCGGCAAACTCTGCACCGCCGGGATAGTTGGTTACCCATTGTTTCGGCGAAGAGGGACATTGCGGCGCGATCATAATGCACTCATACTCGGAATTCAAAATCGCATCGTTCAATGCAGCGCCGTTTGTAGTGAGCTGTGTTTTGTTATCGCTGCCGCGCGAACCGTTACCGTGCATATAAAGAAATACGGGATAGCTCTTGCCGGAGGTTTCGTAGCCCTCGGGGAGATAGTAGCGATACGGAATGGTCGTTCCGTCCGATGCGGTAAACGAACCGCTTAGGAATACGTCATTTGCTTTTTTCATAGAGATCTCTCCTGCATCGGTCAAAACCTTGCCGAAATTGCTAAGCTTGTTCACAAAGGATTCACCGGTATATCCGGTCAGATCGATCGTCGAGGTATGTCCATTGCCAATCACCGTACCGTCAAAGGTAACAATATCGGAAAAATCACCGCCGCTGACCGTTACGGTAAGATCACCGTCGACCTGGCTTGCCGAGGTGGAAGAAGAAAAGACGGTTCCCTTAAACGTGCCGCCGTAGATATTGAGGTCTACCGGACCGCCGGTACCCTTGTTGGCGGCACCGAGATAGATGTTGTGGATCGTTCCGCCGTAGATGTCGATATGCGCCATACCGGTGTAGTTGTGGTCCGCCTGACGGGAGAAGCCGATAATAACAAATCGGCCGCTGTGGATCTCGATATGGGTATCCTGATCGTGCGGGACGGTGCTTGCAAGTCCGGCACCGTTCTGTACGCCGCCGAGAATGCCGATTCCCTTGGCAACCACAGAAAAGTCACCAAAGCCGGATACCTCAATGCCCTCCCCCATCACGATCGGGTTAAACTGTGCGACCATGAGCAGATACGCGCCAAGGCCGCGGAAGTTCATATGTTCAAAAGTGGTGGGACCGTTCAAAAAATAGCGGATCGCCGAAACGGTAAGACCGCTTGCAGTGCCCGTGCGATAGGAAACGCCGCCATGCTCCTGCGTGAGCGTCACCTTGCCACTGTGTACCGGCTCGGTAAAGTGTGCATTCAGCGACACCTTGTCCACAAGCACGATGCGTCCGCCCTCGTCGCCGAGTGCCGTATATGCCGAATACAGATTTCCGAGCGGTGTTTCAGCAGAGGAGCCGTCACCGGTTCCGCCATCGGCTACAAACACGACCTTTTCTGCGGCGGATGCCGAAACCGCCAGTACAACAGTCAGCATCAGAAGCATACAAACGATCCAAAATCTTTTTTTCATCTGTCTGATCACCTTTCGTGCTAAGTATATACTTATTGTACAGTTTTTCCAAAGCACCGTCAAGGCTTTTCCATAAAAAAACGCAAGGCAATGCGCCTTGCGTTTGAGAAAATTAATACTTGTCCTTTTTCTTCCCGTTACAGTCCTTGCACAGCATTTGACAGTTTTCCGGAGTGGTATGTCCGCCCTTGCTCCAAGGCTTAATATGATCTCCTTCCATTTCTGCAAACGCAAAATGCGACTCGCAAATGGGACAAATCCCCTTTTGGCGACTATAGGCAGCCATTTTATCGCGTTTGTCGAAGGCCCTAAGGTTTAAAAGCCTTCCCGCAAATGGATCGTTGTCTCTGCACAGCAAATACTCATAAATCCCTTTGGTCTTTTGCACATCTTCATCTTCATGTAACCGCTTGATTTCCTTGCTCATTGCCGAAGAATTGTAGGTGTTCCCGTTATATTTGTTATAAAAGTGACACCAATCCAATCCTTTCATATCAGGATAATATTGTGGGAAGATTTTCTCTACCCAATAAATTACATCTTGAAAATACTGCCACAACTCATCCGCATCCAAATCAGATTTATGTGCCGCCATATATTCGGTTATATCTTTGACACCTTGCTTTTCGCACATTCCCTTTAGCGCTTTTTCGAGAAGTTCTTGCCTGTTTGGATCACCAGTAATATATCGATCAGATAAACCTTTCGCAGCACAGTTTTTTTTAGAAAAATATCGTTTAGCATCAGATAACCATGCTCCGGTGTATACAGAGTTGCGAAGTTCTTGATCGGTTAGTTTCTCGCCAGCAATGTTTACTACTTTAAACCACTCTAGTTTCTCCGATTCGTCTCCCTCACAAACATAAATCATTAACTCATAATCCATAATAGTTTGAAACATATCATCGGGTAAAGCATCCCAATAATACTTCCTACCTTGAAGATTAATCGAAAACTTGTGTTTTAGGTACTGCATTGCGGAAAGTGTTCGCTGCTGCCCATCAAGCACCTCATACTCATTAAAGCCAATTTTTACCCAATACATGACATTCAACGGAAATCCTCTTAGAATTGTTTGGATAACCGCCTCTGCTTGCTCCGTATCATAAACAAATTCACGCTGGTATGCAGGGCGGATAGCTAATTTCCCACCATAAGCAAAAACGCCATCGTCCCCTTTGTCGATGTATCCATCAAAAATCTCTTTGATTTTTATCGACTTTGGCTCAATTTTCATTGCGCTTTCTCCTCCTGATCAAAATACGTGGGTATATACTTATCAAATACCCTTCTACATTATCTGCTGTATAATACACTTTCCCTATCGGCTTTTCTTTTACAAGGATAGCGGCGCGTGTATTAACTTTTCCGCCGCCTTGCGTGTTCCCGTCATGATTATGCTGAACGGCATTTTCGTAAATTGCAGTCATTTCATAATCACCCGTAGTACCTAACGTTATTCCTAAAATCTCAAATTGCTCTGGATTGTATTTATCAAGAAATGTAATTGGCACACCCATTACACCATTACATTTTTCTCTTGATAAACAATCGCTTATACCTTCTTTCGCCGCAAACAACCGGCTGTGCGATTCCACTATTGGAATTCCATAAGCCTGCCGAGAATCCTTTTCCTTCGCTCTCAGTTGCCCCAATGATTTCAAATTGGGCGGGGTTATGCTTGCCCAAGAAAGTGATTGGCACGCCCATAACGCCGTTACATCTTGCGCCGAATGATAAT
This sequence comes from uncultured Lachnospiraceae bacterium, assembly GCA_964415775.1. Taxonomy (GTDB): domain Bacteria; phylum Bacillota; class Clostridia; order Oscillospirales; family CAG-272; genus UMGS902. The sequence goes on along the minus strand of CAYQBT010000085.1, from coordinate 75 downwards.
TCTGAAGTATGGCGTAATTCTGCGTCTGTCTGTCTGTCTGTCTGTCTGTCTGTCTGTCTGTCTGTCTGTCTGTCT
>CAYQBT010000084.1:0-7100 GCA_964415775.1 uncultured Lachnospiraceae bacterium | reverse complement strand
ACACGGGTACCTTCTCCTGCTTTGAAGATCCCGTATGGCAGAGTGAGGAGCTCCGCGACTTCTCCATGCAGTCGCTGATGGATCTCATCAAAGGCAGAAAAGAAGAGAAAAAAGAGGGCTCGTACACGACCTACCTATTTGAAAAGGGGCTCGACAAGATCCTCAAAAAGGTCGGCGAGGAATGCACCGAGGTCATCATCGCGGCAAAAGCCGAGGACAAAGCAGAGACCATTTACGAAATCTCCGACCTCGCTTATCACGTGCTGGTACTGATGGTCGAGGCAGGCATTTCGCTCGAAGACATCCGCCGCGAGCTTGCCTCCCGCCACATCATCGACCACAAGGTCAAACAGGAGAAGATGACAAAATGATCTTGCAGGATCTGCACACGCATACCGTCTACTGTGACGGCAAAAATACGCCGGAGGAAATGGTGCGCGCCGCCATCAAAAAAGGCATGTCGCGTATCGGCTTTTCGGGACACTGTTACACCTTTTTTGACACAAGCTACTGCATGAGCGAGGACGAAGTAAAGGCATATCGTGCCGAGATCGCCGCGCTGAAAGACAAATACGGGGAGCAGATCAAGATCCTCTGCGGCGTGGAACAGGACTACTATGCAACCGCCTCGACCGCACCCTTTGACTACGTCATCGGCTCGGTGCACTACGTCAAAGTCGGCGAGGAATATCTGCCCGTGGACGAGAGCGAGCAAACGCTGCTCGCCGGTGTGGAAAAGCACTTCGGCGGCGATATATATGCCTTTCCCGAGGCATACTTTGCAGTCGTCGGGGACGTGCTCGCCAAAACGGGCGCAGATATCATCGGGCATTTTGACCTCGTCTCCAAGTTCAACGAGGGCGGACGGCTGTTTGACGAGAACCACCCGCGCTATGTCACCGCCTACCAAGCCGCGATCGACCGTCTTGTGCCCTACGAAAAGCCGTTTGAGGTCAACACAGGCGCGATCTCGCGCGGTTACCGGACGCATCCCTATCCGAGTGCCGCTATGCTCGAATACATCGCAAAACAAGGTGGCTCCGTGATTCTCAGCGGCGACAGCCACAGCAAAGATACCCTCTGCTATCAATTTAAAAAGTGGTACGAGGAGTGCAAAAAAATCGGCGTGAAAGTAGTTTGGGATATATGCAATGCGCGATAAAGGAATTATAGGATAACATTCCAATATTAAAATGATTTTCCCTCCAAACAGAACAGGCGCATCCGTACGGACACGCCCGTTCTGTTTTATGCAGTTTTTCCATTTTCCCGAGCACCGATATGCCGATCGGCAGCAAGATCACAAACGTAATAATGACCGCAAGGTTATAAAAGGTAGTCGCCGGCATGCTGATGATCGTCGGTACGGCGAGCTTTGTGATCAGCTTTTCCACCGGCTCGGTCGTCATGCGTATGTACTTGGCATCGCTCGGAGCCGCCTGTGCACTTCTCGCGGTTTGCATTCTTTGCCACTCCCATTCTAAAAATCTATTCCTATTTTATCACTCCCGGAACGACTTGTAAACCGAAAATCCGCTTTTTATTGACATTATGTATATTCTTTGGTATACTTTTTTTATTCTTTTGCAAGGAGATCCCCATGAATAAAAGCGAAAAAACCTCTGCCACTCTATCGCTGATCGCCGCCGTACTGCTGTTCGGCACGATCGGTGTTTTCCGCGCCTATACACCCCTGCCCTCAGGCCTCCTCTCGATGTCCCGCGGGCTGATCGGCGCGCTGTTTTTACTCTCGGTGATGCTGTGCACCCGCGCAAAGCTCTCGGCCAAAGCCATCCGCAAAAACCTGTTGCTCCTCGGTATTTCGGGCGCAATGATCGGGCTCAACTGGATCCTGCTCTTTGAAGCCTATAACTACACCACCGTTCCGATCGCCACCCTCTGCTACTATATGGCACCCATCTTCGTGATCCTCGCCTCCCCCATAGTGCTGAAGGAAAAGCTGACCAAGACCAAACTGCTCTGCGCGCTCGTTGCCTTTATCGGCATCACGCTGGTGGTATTCGGCAGTGATTCGGGCAGTGCGGCAGACGGCAAGAATCACCTCCTCGGTATTCTGCTCGGCATCGGCGCCGCCGCGCTCTACGCTGCCGTCATTCTTGTCAACAAGATCGTAGACGGCGTGACCGCGCAGGAAAGAACGCTGACACAGCTTGCGGTAGCCGGCATCGTCTGCATCCCCTACACCCTGTTTTGTGAAAACCTCAGCGCCGTGCAGTTCACCGCGACAAGCGTGGTTCTCCTCATTGTCATGGGCGTTGTGCACACCGGTATCGCCTACACGCTCTACTTCGGTGCAATGAAAAAGCTCCCCGCGCAAACGGTCGCTCTGCTCAGCTATATCGATCCGGTTACCTCAGTGATCTTAGCCGTATGGCTTCTCCCCGGCTCGGTGCTGACCACCGCCGGTTGGATCGGCGCACTGCTCGTCCTCGGTGCCGCCGTGGTGATCGAAATGAAACATAACTAAGCATAAAAACGGTACGGTTAAAAAACCGCACCGTTTTTTTTATTTTTCATAAAACTTTAACATTTTCAAAACAACTCAAAAACATCCGCATAGTATACTGACCTCACAAAACAACGAAAGAGGTAACGATTATGAACAGAAACGATCAGGATTTTCTCGTACAGAAGATCCGCACACAGTACACCGAAAAGGAACATACCGGTCTGGATGAACTCAAGGCACTGGACGCAAAGGTAAAGCGCCCTGCAAATGTATTTGCGTATGTCTTCGGCAGCATCGGCGCTATCGTTATGGGTAGCGGCATGAGCCTCGTCATGACCGACATTGCAAAGGTCGTCGGCATTGCAAATCCGATGACGCCGGGAATTATCATCGGTCTTGCAGGCATGCTTATGGCAATTGTAAACTATCCCATTTATAAAAGAATTCTCGGCTCCCGCCGTAAAAAATACGCGGATAAGATCATCGCACTCAGCGAAAGAATCACGAAAGGATAAGGTATAGAATAATGGCAAATTTTTTGAAGAAAGCCTTTCAGGATATGAAGGAATCCGCTAAGGCACAGCACGAGGTAGACAAAGCGAATTTTGAAGCCGCAAAGGCAGAGTCCAAGGCACAATGGGAGGAAGCCAAGGCTATAGGAAATCCCGAAACGCGCAAGGCTAAGCTGCAGGCAGAGCGCGACGCGCAGATCGCACAGGCAAAAAAGAGAACCGCCGCCGCAGAGGAGCGCATTGCGGCAGCCAAAAAGCAATAAGTTTAAAAAGCGAGGCGCGGTGTCGCACCTCGCTTTTGCTTTGCATGAAAGATCTCAAAATCCGAAAAACAGAAACAAAACTTTAACATTTGTGTGGTATAATGAAAAGCAGTAAATACGCGGAGGGAACACGATGTTTAAGATATTGGTTGTAGAAGACGACAGAGAACTGAACAAGACGGTTTGCTCTTTTCTGAACCACAGCGGATATGAGACCACAGGGTGTCTTAACGCCAATGATGCTTACTATGCGCTGTATGATAATATGTTTGACCTGATCGTATCCGACATCATGATGCCCGGCGTGGACGGGTTTGCGTTTGCAAGAACCGTGCGAGAGCTAAACGAGGATATCCCGATCCTGTTTATGACCGCGCGCGACGATATTTCCTCCAAGCAGCGCGGCTTTCGCATCGGCGTAGACGACTATATGGTCAAGCCGATTGACCTTGACGAGCTCTTTCTTCGGATCGGCGCCCTGCTCCGCCGCGCCAAGATCGCCTCCAGCCGCAAGCTGGAGATCGGCAGTTTTATCATGGATGCCGACGAGCACACCGCCTATCTTGCCGGAGAAGAGATCTCACTGACCAACCGCGAGTTCAGCATCCTGTATAAGCTGCTCTCGTATCCGAAAAAGACCTTCACCCGCACACAGCTTATGGATGAATTCTGGGACGCGGACACCGAGACCGCCCCGCGCGCGGTGGATGTGTATATGACGAAGCTCCGCGGCAAGCTTGGCGACTGCGACGACTTTGAGATCAAGACCGTGCATGGACTCGGCTACAAGGCGGTGATCAAGTGAACGTAAAAAGCATCCTGAAAGCGCTCAATCATTATTTTGTCTTCTTTCTGCTCGTCGCCTTTGTGATCACCTGCTGTACGATGCTGTTTGTATCTACCCTGCGAGACACGCTGGGCATCACGTTGACCAATGCCAATATCAGCGTTGCCGCCAAGCTCACCTTCTGGAATGTAGCGCTGCTTAGCCTTATTTTTACCGTACTCGATTCGGTGCGAAGAAAGTTCACGGTAGAGCGTCCGGTCAAACGCATCGTGGATGCGGCAAAAAAGATCGTGCAGGGCGACTTTTCCGTTCGGGTGGAACCGATCAGTAAATTCGGAACGGACGAGACCTTTCATCAGGTAATTGACTGCTTCAACCAAATGGCAGAGGAGCTTTCGAGCGTGGAGACCCTGCGCACCGATTTTATCGCAAACGTCTCCCACGAAATGAAAACGCCGCTTGCCGTGATGCAGAACTACGGCACCCTGCTGCAAGCCGCCGAGCTGTCGGACGAAAAGCGGATCGAATACGCAAAAGGCGTTGCCGACGGATCCCGCCGCATGGCAGAGATGATGACAAACATTTTAAAGTTGAGTCGCCTTGAAAATCAGCAGATCTTCCCTAAGACCGCTGTATTCGATCTCGGCGAACAGCTCTGCGAATGTCTGTTGCAATTCGAAAATGTCTGGGAGCGCTCCGAAATTGGGATCGAGACCGATATTGCCGAGAATGTTACCGTCCGCGCCGATGCCGAGCTTCTGAGCCTCGTCTGGAACAACCTCTTTTCCAACGCTTTTAAGTTTACCGAAAAGGGCGGAACGGTAAGCGTCACCCTCTCCGCGACCGAGCATCACGCCACGATACAGGTAAAGGACACCGGATGCGGCATGCGTCCGGAGGTCGGCGCACACATTTTTGAAAAATTCTATCAGGGGGACACCTCGCACTCGGTACAAGGCAACGGCCTTGGTCTTGCGCTGGTCAAGAGAGTGGTGGACATCCTGCAGGGCGAGATACAGGTAGAAAGCGCCGTCGGCGTGGGCACGACCTTCACCGTAAGAATACGGAGGGCATGATATGAACCTGAAAAAACTCGCAGTGGCATTGCTGTTTCCGCATATCGCCATTATGATCATGCTACTGCCGATCGCCACCGTATTTCTCGTGTACTCGATGGTATTTTTAGGAACAGACTCGTGGATCGCGATCGTTTTCTATGTGCTCACGTTCTATACCTTAACGATCTGGTGCCTCAGGATTCCCTATCTCATACGCTTTTTCAAGGCGTTTCGGAAAGAAAACAAGTATGTACAGCTCTGGCAGGCGGACACGCGGCTCCGCATGAACGTTTCCCTGTACGGCACGCTGATCTGGAATACCGCGTATGCCGTATTCCAGCTGGGGCTCGGCTTCCGGCACCGTACATTCTGGTTCTATTCGCTGGCGGGATACTATATTGCTCTGGCGGTCATGCGCTTCTTTCTGGTGCGGCATACAAGCCGTCACGATCCCGGCGAGCGGATGCGGGCGGAGCTTGCAAAATATCGCGCCTGCGGCATCATATTTCTCGTGATGAACCTGACGCTCGCGCTCATCATCTTCTTTATGGTGTATTGGAACCGAACCTTTACCCATCACGAGATCACGACGATAGCGCTTGCGGCATACACGTTCACATCGCTGACCATGTCGATCATCAATGTGTTCAAATACCGCAAATACAACAGCCCCGTGTACACAGCATCCAAGGCAATCAGCCTTGCCGCGGCGTGTGTTTCGATGCTGACGCTCGAATCCACCATGCTGACCACGTTCGGGGACGGCACGATGGATCTTGCCACCCGCAGGATCATGCTCGGCGCATCCGGCGCTGTAATTTCCGCTTTCATCATTACAATGGCGGTGTATATGATCGTGCAAGGAACGAAAAGAATCAAGCTGCTCTGTGCAGCGGAGGAACAACAAAATGGAAAATAAAGAATCGTTTTGCTTTACCTATTCCGCCAGGGAGCAAGCGGAGATCCAGGCGATCCGAAAGAAATATGCATCCCCCGAAGAAGCGGAGGATAAGATGGCACAGCTTCGCCGCCTGGATGCCGGTGTGACGCAGAAAGCCACAGCGGTTTCCCTTGTATTTGGCATCCTTGGCACCTTGCTTTTAGGCTGTGGCATGAGTCTTGCCATGACGGAGATAGGCGATATTTTCGGATCGAGCCGGGAAGCGGCTATGCTGATCGGCATCTTGATCGGCGTAGGCGGTATTGCCCTCGTGAGCCTCGCGTATCCTCTCTATAACCGTATCGTAAAAAAAGAGCGCGAAAAGATCGCACCCGAGATCATCCGACTTACGGATGAATTGATGAAATAAAACACTGCCCGACTTCTTCTCAAAAAGAAGTCGGGCAGTACCTTTTTTATGGATTATACATCTGCCATGGCGAGACTCATACCTCAGCGTTCTCGTTCTCGGTTACTTCTACCGCGACCGGTTCTTCTGCAGGCAGTTTTGCAAGCTTTGCACCGCTTGAAACGCCGGTGATCAGATAATACAGGATCCAGATGTGCATCAGCGCATCCATGATGCCCGAGACCTCACCGACAGCCAAAAACAGTCCTGCCATTGCAAGCGTGTCCAGAATGAACAGCACAAGCGCGCCGATCATCCAACCGTAATGCTTTTTGCTGAAGATCCAGCAAAGCAGATACGCAAGCACGCTGACGACCGCGATTACGATACAAAAGACGAGGAAGATCGGGTTCTCAGACAATATACCGAAAATCATCGCATAGTACGGAACGGTTGCGGAAAACAGCATCATAATATCCGCGCCCGCGATAAACAGAATAACATTCAGTACCGTGAAGCCGATCATTAAAAGCAGATTTATACGCGCGGTATTATACTTCTGCTGCAAGACATTTCTTGGTGATACATTTGTAGGTTGTGTGTTCATACGAGTCCTCCTGTAAAATGGTAAATTCAGTATACCATGCACATCGCCTTTTGTCAATAAATAATAATCCCCCCGTAAAACGGGGGGTATTTCAGTTTCGGGCATAGCCCTAAT
>CAYQBT010000083.1:0-7104 GCA_964415775.1 uncultured Lachnospiraceae bacterium | reverse complement strand
ATCGCTCAAAACCGATGCTTTCACCGCGATCGTTTCCGTTGCACAGTAAAACACCTATATATTTAAAGGAGAACAACCATGGCAGAATATGTTAAGCTTCCGGTCGACGTTTTGGACGACTTTTGTATGACCGCGTTCAAAAAGCTCGGCTTTAAAAAATCCGAATGCCGCATTATTACCGACGTACTGATCATGTCCGATAAGTTCGGCATTGAGTCGCACGGTATGCAGCGTCTCGTTCGTTACCACAAGGGTATCGAAAAGGGCACGATCCATGTGGATGCAAAGCCCGAGATCGTAAAGGAGACCGCCACCTCCGCCGTCATCGACGCGCATGACGCAATGGGACAGCTTGCAGGCCACAAGGCAATGCAGCTTGCCATCAAGAAGGCAAAGAAGAGCGGCGTTGGTATCGTTTCGGTACGCAACTCCAACCACTTCGGTATCGCAGGCTACTACGCAAAGATGGCATCCGATGCAGGACTGCTCGGTATGGCGTTCACCAACTCCGAGGCGATCATGGTTCCCACCTTCGGTAAGCTGGCAATGCTCGGCTCCAACCCGATCGCGATCGCAATGCCCGCAGAGCCCTACGACTTCTTCTTCGATGCTTCTACCACGGTCGTTACCCGCGGTAAGCTCGAGATGTACAATAAGGCTGAAAAGCCCCTGCCCGAAGGCTGGGCACTCAATAAGGACGGTAAGGCATCCTCCGATGCGCCTGACGTTCTTTCCAACATCGTTGCCAAGAATGGAGGCGGTATCATGCCTCTCGGCGGCAACACCGAGGTTCTCGGCAGCCACAAGGGCTACGGCTACGGCATGATCTGCGAGATCTTCTGCTCCATCCTGTCGATGGGTATGACCTCCAACTACACCATGCAGAACGGCAAGAGCGGTATCTGCCACGGCTTCATCGCAATCAATCCCGCAAACTTCGGCGATCCCGATGCGATCCGTGAGCACCTCTCCACCTACCTCCGCGAGCTGCGCGAGTCTCCCAAGGCTGAGGGCGCAGAGCGCATCTACACGCACGGTGAGAAGGAAGTGGAGGCAACCGCACGCATCCTGGCTGAGGGCGCACCCGTCAACGTCAACACCCTGCGCGAGATGGTTGAGTTTGCAAAGTTCGTCGGCATCAACCCGAAGAAGTACTTTGGCGATGCGATGAAGAAGATCACCGACTCCAAGATGTTCTCCGGCAACTATTAAGCTACATAAAAAGGCTTCCCGTGCGGGAAGCCTTTTTTGTGTTTATGCATGCGGGCGATTCGTGAATCGCCCCTACCTCTCGAACTTGTCGCAGAGGGCGTTGATCTGGTCGGTAAACCTTGCAAGATCCTTGCCCCTGCCGCCGCGGCTGCGGGTGATGAGTGCCATCAGCCGTCTGCCCGCCGAAAGCAGGCGCTCGTACACCGCATCGGCGCGTCTTGCCGCAGGCTTCTTCTGTATGCGCACGATCGCGCCCTTTTCCACACATTCGCCGCTGACAAGGTCAAACTTGTCGCCGCTGTAGGGCGCTGTTGCCGCAAAGCCAAGCTCGCGTTGGATGCTTGCGGCAAACGCATCACAGACCGTATCCTCACCGTGATTGACGAAAACCTTGCTCGGATGGATTCCCCGCAGCCAGTCGAGCAGCATATTTTTGTCCGCATGCCCGCTGATGCCGTCCAGATTTGCGATTTCGGCGCGCACCTCGATCTCTTCGCCAAACAGCTTGACCGTCGCTACACCGTCGAGCAGCTTTCTGCCGATCGTGCCCTCCGACTGGTAGCCGACAAAGAGAACCGTGCTCTCCGATCTCCAAAGATTGTGCTTCAAGTGGTGGCGGATACGCCCTGCCTCGCACATACCCGACGCCGAAAGAATGACCTTCGGCACCTTATCCGCGTTGATTGCCTTGGAATCATCTGCCGTGATCGAAAGATTCAGATTCTGAAAGCGGATAGGGTTGATTCCCTCAGCAAGCAGATCCAGCGTCTCCTTGTCGTAGTAGCCAACAAGATCGCCCGCGTAGATGTTGGTCGCCTCGACCGCAAGAGGACTGTCCACATATACGGGGAAACCGTCATGCCCCTTGACCACCCCCGCGTCCTTGATCGTGCGGAGGAGGTACAAAAGCTCCTGCGTACGTCCGACCGCAAAGGATGGGATCACCACGTTGCCGCCGCGGTCAAAGGTACGCTGCAGAATCGCGGAAAGCTGTGCAATATAGTCCGGACGCTCGCCGTGCAGACGGTCGCCGTAGGTGGATTCGATCACCACATAGTCTGCCGCTACCGGCGGCTTCGGATCGCGGATGAGCGGGCGGCGGACATTTCCGATGTCGCCCGAGAAAACGACCGTGCGCGTCTCCCCGTCCTCCGTGACCGTAATACAGATACTTGCCGAGCCGAGCAGGTGTCCCGCATCGATGAACTTTACCGTAATGCCGTCAAAGGGGCGAAACTCCCTCTCGTACGGATAGGGCTCAAACGCGGCAATCGTCTTTTCGGCATCTGCCATGGTGTACAGAGGCGTATAGGGCGCCGCGCCCGAGCGCTTTGCCTTGCGGTTGCGCCACTCCGCCTCAAATTCCTGAATGTGTGCCGAGTCGCGCAGCATGATGCCGCAAAGCTTATGCGTCGCCTCGGTTGCATAGATGGGGCCGTCGTATCCACCCGCCACCATCGCGGGGATCTTACCCGAGTGGTCAATATGCGCGTGCGTCAGCAGGATCGCGTCCACCTCGCCGGGTACGATCGGCAGATCGCAGTTTTCATAAATATCCGCGCCCTGCTCCATGCCGCAATCGATCAGCAGATGCTTGCCGCAGGCTTCGAGCAGTGCCGAGGAGCCGGTCACTTCATGCGTCGCGCCTAAAAAGGTCAGTTTCATGTCTCCATCTCCCTTGCAAAAGCTTCTTTCTACATATATTCTACCACAATCCCCCGTGCTTTTCCATCAAAATCGAAGAAAATCACATAGGATACACAAAACCCGCCTTGGCATTTCAAGGCGGGTTGTATGTTGCGCGGAAAAAGAATTATCCCGCTTGTGCAGAGCAATTTTCGCACAGACCGTGCAGGGTGAGACAATAGGAGGAGAGCTTTTGTCCGGTCGCGGTCTCGATCGCATCGGTGAGGTCACCGCACCAGACATCCAGCACCTTGCCGCATTTGTCACAATAGAGGTGCTCGTGGCACTCCATGCAGCCGTCATAGCGGTCGGGGCCGTTCGGCACCTCGATATGGCGTACGACACCCTCGTTTACAAGCTGGGCAAGATTGCGATAGACGGTACCCATAGCGATCTGCGGCATTCTCGCCTTTGCCGCGATATAGATCTCCTCGGCTGTACGGTGGTCGCAGGTCTCGCGCACCACTTCGAGGACGAGTGCTTTCTGTTTTGTATTCACAACGGGCTCCTTTCTGAGACTAAGAATACTTCTTAATCTCATTATAGCAGGTATATGCAAAAAAAGCAAGAGGAAATTTCATCCATTTGAAAAAAATGTTCGTCAAGGCGAGACTTTTATGCTATAATAGCGGCGAACGACAACAGCGCACACTCGCTTTAAGTTCCGCCGCATTATGAATTTGCCTCGACAGCTAAACACTGTCGATTTTAATAAAATACGGCAAATTCGTTGCACTTATACTATATCTAAAAGAAGAAAAATGAAAGGAGAACCGTATGCGAGAGAAAGAAATTTATGCAGCACTCCCTGCGCTTCTTCTGCCCTGGTACCGTGAAAACAAGCGCGACCTCCCCTGGCGGCAAAACGGGGAACCCTATCGCGTGTGGCTCTCCGAGATCATGCTGCAACAAACGCGAGTAGAGGCTGTGCGCGAGCGCTACCTTTTGTTTCTCGAAACGCTCCCCACGGTGACGGCGCTTGCCGATGCGTCCGAGGAAACACTGCTCAAGCTCTGGGAGGGGCTCGGCTATTACAGCCGCGCACGCAATTTACATAAGGCGGCAAAGGCTGTTGCCGAAAGCGGCGGCGAATTTCCGCAAAGTGCCGCCGAGCTACAAAAACTGCCCGGCATCGGAGAATACACCGCCGGCGCGATCGCCTCGATCTGCTACGGCGAGCAGGTTGCCGCCGTGGACGGCAACGTACTGCGCGTGATCTCCCGCGTGACCGGAAGCGAGGCACCGATCGACGATTCCGCCGTAAAAAAGAGAATCACCGCGGCGCTCGGTGCCGTAGTTCCGCCGGACAGCGGCGACTTTACACAAAGTTTTATGGATCTCGGCAGTGCGGTCTGCACACCGCGCGCTCCCCGTTGCGAGGTCTGCCCGCTTGGCGGCATCTGCCGTGCAAAAGCGCTTGGTCTGCAGGAAAAGCTCCCGAAAAAGAGCCCGAAAAAAGAGCGAAAAAACGAAGAAAAAACGCTGTTCTTGCTCGAATGTGAGGGGGCGATCGCCATTTGCCGCCGCACCCAAAAGGGCGTGCTGCAGGGGCTGTGGCAGTTACCGTGTCTGGACGGCGTGCTGTGCGCTCCCGATGCGCTAAATGTCGCTTCGGATTTTGGTGTGCGTCCGACCACGATCCTGCGCGAGCTGCACCGCGAGCACATCTTCACGCACATCCGCTGGGATATGACCTGTTATCATTTGCAATGCGCCGTACAGAACGACCGTTTTGTGTGGGCAACACCCGAAGAACTCAAGACGCGCTACGCGCTCCCCACCGCGTTTAGAAAGTTTTTGGAGATATAAAAAGGGATGTAAAGAAACAGACTTTCTTTACATCCCTTTTCTATGCTATACATGCAAAGTCGGGCAGGCCCCTCATCAGTCGCTCCGCGACAGCTTCCCCCAAGGGGGGGAAGCCTTGGGGATAGCTTCTCTAACCTTCCCCCTCGGGGGAAGACGGGGACATAGCAACCTACGGTTGCATTGGTGGATGAGGGGATAACCATGCCGCCGCTGCTTTCTCTTTACAGAAACGGCTTGAGCTGTTCGATGTTTGCCTGCTCGATTTTGAGGAGCTGCTCGGTCAGGCGGCGGGCGTCGTCGTGCTTCGGATAGTCATGCAGATGGCGGAGCGTCTTGCTCACGCCCATGTTATTGCCCTGAATGGTCATCTCGGCGATGCTGGAGGTGGACGGATCGACCAGCAGCTTGCCGGTCGCCATCATCTCCGCAGACATTTTGGCGATCGGGTTTACACCCTTGCCGTCATCGCTGCGCGCAAGCAAAAGCTGCTCTGCCTCTGTGCGGCAACAGACATATTCGGACATCTGATCGCGCAATACCTTTTTCAGTTCCGGATCGGTGGCATAATCGAGCACCGCCTCAATGCCCACCACGCCCATGTCGGCGGTTTTATATACATATTGTAAAAGTTCGTTTTCGGGTAACATACTTGCTTCCTTTCTGTTTATTTTTCATAGTATGCCACAGCCATAGAAAAGTTACACCCGCACTTTTGCAGAAATTGTTGCTTTTTTATAATAATAATGTTATAATATGGTGATATTTTATGCAATCTCGGCGAATTTGGAGGAAAAAGCGATGCTGGCAAGAACCTATACTGCCGCACTTTGCGGAATCGACGGCTTTGAAGTCACCGTAGAATGCAGTGCGCTGAAAAAACTGCCGGCACTGGAGATCATCGGTCTGCCCGACACGGCGGTCAAGGAGGCGCGTGAGCGCATCCGCGCCGCGGCGACCAACAGCGGCATCCGTTTTCCGTCCTTGGAAATGATCCTGAACCTTGCCCCCGCCAACCGCAGAAAAGAGGGCTCTTCCTTCGACCTCGCCATGCTGATGGCGGTACTGACCTGCGGCGGCACGATCCCGGAGGAGGGGCTGGAAACCAAATCCTTTATCGGTGAGCTGTCGCTGTCGGGCGAGGTGCGTCCGGTAGACGGCGTGCTCTGTCTCTGCCTTGCGGCAAAGGCGCACGGACGAAAAGAAGTGTTCGTGCCGGCGGCAAACGCGGCGGAGGCAAGTGCCGTACCCGATATATGCATCTATCCCGTGCGCGATCTTATGCAGCTGGTACGTCATCTGCGCGGCGAGGAAGCCATTTCGCCGATCGCGTTTGACCATACCATCTTTACCAAAGGGCGCAAGACCTTTCCGGTGGATTTTTCGGAGGTCAAGGGGCAGGCGCACGCCAAGCGCGCACTGGAAATTGCCGCCGCAGGCGGGCACAATGTGCTCCTGATCGGCCCTCCCGGTACGGGAAAATCCATGCTTGCCAAGCGGTTCCCGACCATTCTGCCCGAGATGACCTTTGACGAGGCGATCGAGACCACCAAGATCCATTCGATCGCAGGAATGCTCCGCGAGGACACGCCGCTCATCGTCAACCGCCCGTTCCGCGCACCGCATCATACGATGTCCCCTGTCAGCCTTGTCGGCGGTGGCTCCAATCCGAAGCCCGGCGAGATCTCCCTGGCGCACGGCGGCGTGCTTTTCCTGGACGAACTGCCCGAATACGGCAAAAGCACGATGGAGACGCTACGCCAGCCCCTAGAGGACGGCGAGGTGACCATCACCCGCGCGGTCGCCAAGGTGACCTATCCCGCAAACTTCACCCTCATCTGTGCAATGAATCCCTGCAGATGCGGCTATTTCTCGCACCCGACCAAAAAATGCACCTGCAAGGCAGGCGATATACAAAAATACCTTTCCCGCATCAGCGGCCCGCTGCTCGACCGTATGGATATCCAGATCGAGGTGCCGCCCGTGGATTTTGAAGCTCTGCGCACAGCTTCGGCAGAAGCCGAAAGCTCGGAGAGCATCCGCGCCCGTGTCAACGCGGCGCGCGCGTATGCACGCGAGCGTTGCGCCGCCGAGGGCGACGATCTGCGGCAAAATGCGGACATGACCACGCGGCAGATCGAGAAATACTGCCGCCTGACCGACGAGGCAAGCACCCTCTTAAAAGCGGCGTTTGACGCTCTCGGCATGTCGGCGCGCGGCTATGACAAGGTTCTGCGCCTATCCCGCACGATTGCCGATCTGGACGCAAGCGAGACCATCGGCGCGCGGCATATTTCGGAGGCGATCAAGCTCCGATCGCTCGATAAAAAGTACTTCAATCCGTAAATTTGTGTACTATTCACAAATCGCGTTTTCCACATTATCCACCGAAATCGGCGT
>CAYQBT010000082.1:2791-7142 GCA_964415775.1 uncultured Lachnospiraceae bacterium | reverse complement strand
GCACTCATCGATCACGATCTCCACCAAAATGACATCCTCGCCGATGCACTTGATCTTGCACCACGGGATGCGGATCTCCTCCTCTTTTGAAAGACCGAGCGGTGTGCAGTCCCCCACGATCAGCGCCACGATCCTGCCCTCGCAGATCTCAAACTCAATGTCGGTGACATACCCAAGACTCGTGCCGTCGCAGACATTGATCACTTCCTTTTGCCCGATTCCCGAGGTTGAACAGCGTTCCATTCCCTCTCCCCCTTATCAAAGAATTGTTCCTCTTGCTAATTTTATGTTTCTATGTTAAACTAAATGAAAAGTGAGGGATGTACTATGACAAAAACCGAAATTGCCGCTTCGATGCACAGTCGCGGATGCAACTGTGCACAAAGCGTGGTCTGCGCGTTTGCAGACGAATGCAAAACCGATTTGGTAACACTAATGAAAGCCTCCGAGGGCTTTGGACTGGGCTGCGGCGGAACGGCGGGCATGTGCGGTGCACTCGCAGGCGCGATCCTTGCAGCAGGCTTTGTCTACGCCGATGGCAATAACGACGAACCGCGCACCAAAAAGACGACCTATGCGGTGACAAAGCAGCTCTGTGCCGACTTTGAAAAGGAATGTGGTGCCCTGCTCTGCTGTGATCTGAAGGGTGTGCACACCGGCAAGCCGATCACACCGTGTGCAAAATGCATCGAGGTGGGCGTCAAACTGGTGGAAGACATGCTCGGAGGCAAATATGCTGACAAGTAAAGACTATGTGGCAAAGCATCTCCCCCGCCGCACGGCGGAATCCAACAAAGGCACCTACGGGCGCACGCTTTTGATCGCGGGTAGCGGCGACATGCGCGGTGCCGCCGCGCTGGCTGTGCTCGGCGCACTTCGTATGGGCGCAGGGCTTGTCACACTCGCAAGCACGCCCAAGGTGATCGACACGCTGTCCGCCTCGATCTATGAGGCACTCTGGCTGGACCGAAGCGTCCACGACCTGCTCGAGCGCTCGGATAAAATGCAAAGCGTCGGCTGCGGTCCGGGCATGGGGCAGACCGCCGAGACAAAACAGCTCGTGTGCGACCTGCTGCTGCGCGAGGGTGCGCCGCTGGTGATCGATGCAGACGGCATCAATGTGCTGCGCGGACGCGCTTATCTGTTAAAGGAAGCCAAGCGTGAGGTCATCCTCACGCCCCACCCGCTCGAATTCTCGCGTCTGTGCGGGCTGTCGGTCGAGGATATTCAAAGCGACCGTGAGGGCACTGCGGCAGCCTTTGCCAAGAAATACGGCGTGACACTTCTGCTCAAAGGGCACCGCACCGTTATCACCGACGGCAAGCAAACCTTTATCAATCCCACGGGTTCAAGCGCGCTTGCCAAGGGCGGCAGCGGCGACGTGCTCTGCGGCATGCTCTGCGCATTTCTGGCACAGGGCGCATCTCCGCTCGATGCGGCGGTGCTCGCCGTGTATCTGCACGGCGAAGCAGGCGACAAGCTCGCAAAGGAATACTCCGAATACGGCGTGCTGGCGAGCGACATCCCCGCCGCTGCGGCAAAGCTGCTGTGCGCATACACCGATTAAACATGTACAAAAAAGCAAAGTGTTTTTATGTTTTTTAAAACGCTTTGCTTTTTCTGTTGCCAAATTCGATCTGTACATGCTATAGTATAGATGAAGATTTCCACACAAGGAGGTCACCGTGAAAAAATACATATTTCTCTTAACCTGCCTTTTTCTCGGCGTGTTCTGCTTTGCCGCAACCGCCACAGAGGAACCGACCGTATATGTCTCCTCTGCGCACGGAAATGATAACAACGCAGGCACCGCCGATGCACCGCTGAAAACCGTATACGCAGGCTTTCGCGCACTGCCAAACGGCGGCAAGATCGTCGTCACCGATACTGTTTTGCTGCTCGAAGCAACCAACGAGTTTCCAAAGGTGGACGGTCTCATCACAATCACCTCGGTCGGTGACAAGGACTACCGCACCGCAGAAAACGGCAGCGCGTCCATCCGCCTGCTCGGTCATGTAGCTTTAAAAAGTTCTGTCAAATTTGAAAACCTCAAGATCATTACAATGTCCAAAAACCTCGTTTTTCTCTGCAACGGATACTATACCTGCTTCGGCGAGGGGCTTGAGGTCTCCACACTGGGCAGCAGTGCCACACTTCCGAGCATCGTCGGCGGCACGCAGGGACGGCTCCCTGCCGAAGGAACATATGTGGAGATCCACAGCGGCAGCTGGCTGCGCGCCCGCGGCGGTGCACGCGGCACCGGTGCAACACAGCAGGGAGACATCACCTTTGCCGTTTACGGCGGCACTTTTACCTCCACGGTCGATCTCGGCGGTGACTCCGATTGCGCAGGCAATGCAAACCTCTATATCTACGGCGGCGATTTCAAAGCGGCTGTCTGCCTCGCCTCCGACAAAAACATCGGCGGCAATGTGCGTGCCTCCATCTACGGCGGTACGTTCGCACAGGGTGTCCGCGTCAGCCGCGGCGGCTCCGTCGGCGGCAACTGCGATGTATATATCTACGGCGGCACTGTCGGCACGTTCTATCCGGGCAACGGCACCGTGCAGGGGAAGACCGCCGTATACCGTGCCGAAGATGCAAAAATGACGGTTATGGCACTTCCTACGGAAACCATGGATGCCGCGGCGGTCAAAGCGGCAAAAGCCGCAGACGATGCGGCAATGCAAGCCGCCTTTGCAGAAAAATTTACGGTAAAGGCCACCATTCCCTTTGGAGAGCGCAATATGACCGCATCGGGTAAGGCGGACAAGCAGACCGCATCCGTTTCTGTCTGCGGCGACATCAATGCCGACGGCAGGATTACGCTTGCCGATGCGTTGCATGCCGCAAAAAGCATTGCGGGAACATATGCGGCGGCAGCCGATACCGACGGAGACGGCAGAGTGACCGTGTCCGATGTCAAAACATTGCTCAGCGCCGCACTGCGCGGCGAAAGCTCCGTCACGCGCGAAGCCGTCGAGGATCGCATATCCGGCTCCCTCTCCCTGTACGGCGGCGCGGCGGCGAAAGACGGCAAGATCACAAAAGGCTTTGCCCTTGGCACCGCGGATACCGAAAACTACACCGTATACTCGGACGTGACCCTCGGTAAAAACGGCATTGTCGGTCTCTTTTTCGGCTGTGACAAAGCCGATCCAAACGAGATCAGCGGCTATTACTTCGAGGTCAACACCGCGCGCGGCACACTGACGGGATACAGCATCATAAACGGTAACTATCGCACGGTCGGCGAAAAAAAGCTCGATCTGCTCTCGAGCAGTGCGCGCATCTATGTCACCTATGTTGACGGCGCGGCACAGCTGTATTTTGACGACAATCCTCTGTCCGATTCCGTCTTCTTTGATTTTGATTTTACTTTCCCCGCAAAAGGAAACGCGGTCGGCGTTTATGTGGAGAATGCATCCGCCACGCTCCCCGTATGTGTTGCGGCAAGCAGATCCGCAGGGGCGACCTATCAAAACATCTTGATCGACGATTTCAACGACCCCGAGATCTTTTACGAAAACGGAACCTACTATATTTTCGGCGGCGGCTCCAAGGGTGTGCGCCTCTACACCACCACCGATTTTCAGAATTTCACCTATTACGGAACCGTTATTGAAAAAGGCGACGCTTTCGGCGACAGCTCGTTTGTTGCCGCCAACATTGTAAAATACGACGGATATTATTACCTGTTTTATTTAGCACACAGCGGAGACATGAATCTCAGCGTAGAAGCCTGCGCCTCCTCCAAAACCATCACCGGTCCGTATACAAACGCGGCAAAACAGCCGCTCGCCGCGGGATCGGATATCATCGGCGGTCAGCCGTTCGTCGATGACGACGGCACGGTATATCTCGTCTACACCCGCACCACGGGCGGCAATCAGACCTATGGTGCAAAGGTGATCTTAAAAAACGGCACAGCCATCCTTGACCGCTCCACCGAGACCTTCCTGCTCACGGTCACCGAGGAATGGGAGTATGCACGCGCATGCGTTGTCGAGTGCGGCTTTATCGTAAAGCACGACGGTCTTTATTATCTGATCTACGCGGGCGGCAACTACAACTCGACCTACGGTGTCGGTTATGCCGTTTCCGAGAATCCGCTCGGCCCGTATACAAAATATGCATATAACCCCATCCTGACCTCCACCGACCAATCCTTCGGTGTCGGCGCGGCGAGCATATTCCCGTCCGCTGACGGCAGCGAGCATTGCTTTGTCTATCTGCGCAACTATTCCTATGCGTCGGTTCGCCCCTTGCAGACCTGCATGGACCGTATTCAGTTTGTCAAAGACCCCCGCGGCGGTCCCGACATCCTCGAGATCGCAGGTCCCACCGTCAC
>CAYQBT010000082.1:0-2781 GCA_964415775.1 uncultured Lachnospiraceae bacterium | reverse complement strand
CCAAACGGTACAGGGGAAGCCTCAACGATTGACTACCAAACCGCACGTTTCCATTGGTGATCAAAAGACCTAAAAGAAAATGACAGAACACAATGAGATGCCCCATCCGTCGCTGTTGCGGCGGATGGGGGCATCTCATAAACTATTTTTACCATACAAATCGGCGCAGCATGCACGAACCCATTGTGTGCGGAATCTTTTAAGGTAATGTATAAAAAGTCTGACTGTTTCAATATTTTTTTCGATGGATGCTCTCGTCCGATTGCAAAATCTCCCTCCGTATGCTATATTTATATTGTTAGAAATATCTTTACAAAAAGAAGAGGAGCACCACAAATATGAAAAAATCTGTTTTTCTTTTGACATGCATCCTGCTCACAGCGATATTCTGCTTTGCCGCAGCCGCCGAGGAGCCGACAGTCTATGTTTCCGGTTTTGGAAACGACAGCGCAGCCGGTACCGAGGACGCACCTGTCAAAACACTTTACGCAGCATTCCGTGCACTGCCGGACGGCGGTACGGTCTATCTGAGCGATACGATCCGGATCAATGCCTCCACCGAGCTTCCCGCCTCGGACGGACTGATCACGATCGCCTCTGCTCCGAACAAGAGCGCCGCACTCTATATGGGCGGAAACATTCTTCTCAGCAGCGCGGTAAAATTTGAGAATTTGAAGATCGTCACCACCGCCAAGAACCTTGTCTTTATCTGCGGCGGCAACTACGCCTGCTTTGGCGAAGGGCTGACGGTCACGACCAGCGGCAGCGACGTCACCCTCCCCGGCATCACCGCAGGTACCTCGGGTGCAGTCCCCGCAAACGGCACCTACATCGAGATCTGCAGCGGTAGCTGGTACCGTATCCGCGGCGGCGCGCGCGGCACCTCTTCGGCGGTGCAAACGGGAGATGTCACGATCGTTGTGCGCGGCGGATCGTTTACCAACCTGTTTGACATGGGCGGCGATACCGCAGTGGACGGAAATGCAAACCTCTACATTTACGGCGGCATGTTCTCTTCCAAGGTCAGCGGTGCTACCGCTTCCAACATCACCGGCAATGTCAACATCTCGATCTACGGCGGTATGTTTTCCTCCGGCGTACAGGCAAGCCGCGGCGGTACGATCGAGGGCAATCTGACGATCAATATCTATTCCGGCGCTATCAAAGTGGCAACGCTCGGTACCGGAAAGGTTGAAGGCACTATGACCGTCAACGTCTTAGAGGGCTGCAAGGTATCCAGCGGCATCATTCAGCAAAAAACGGTCACGGAGGCAGAAGCAGCGACCATGCAGGCGGCGGAAACCGCGGCGATCGAAGCCGCGGCAAAAGCCAAGCTCCCCGCAAGCAATGAAAACGCGTTGCAAAACCGCGATACCACCCCTGCAGGCACTGCCAGAAGAACCGCTGTTGCCACTGCTCCCCAAAACGGCGGCGACTTGAACGGTGACGGCAAGATCTCCCTAATCGATGCCGTTTCGGCGATCCGCACGGCAAAAAGCGGCGGGTACTCTGCCGCCGCCGACCTGAACGGCGACAACAAGATCACCTTTGCAGACTGTGTCCGCATTTTCGCCGCCGTTTTAAGCGGCGAAAATGCGGTCGTCCGCGAGATCGGCGAGAACCGCATCTCCGACACGCTCTATCTCTACGGCGGTGCATCCGTCAAGAATCAGAAAATCACCAAGGGTTTTGCGCTTGGCACCGTAAACGATGCCGCATACTCCCTCTACTCGGATGCGACTCTGCAGGACGGTGCCGTGCTCGGCCTGTATTTCGGCTGTGACTCGATCGACAACCCGAGTGTGATCAACGGCTACTATTTTGAAGCCGACACCAAAGCCGAGACCGCCACGGTCTACCGCGTGACAAACGGCGCATACCGCATCATCGCGCAAAGGAATCTGCATGTCCTATCGGATGCGGCACGCATCCGCGTGACCTACGGGGCAAGCGCGGTGCCCACCGCCGTGCAGTTCTATTTTGAAGATAACCCGCTGACCGATACTGCATATCCGGAATTTGACCTTTCGCTACAGTCGAGCGGTACCGCAGTCGGTCTGTATGTCCAAAATGCGACAGCAACCCTGCCTGTCTGCATCACGGCAACAGCACCCGCTGCCGAAAAATTCTATACGAACAACCTCCTTGAGCAGTTCACCGATCCCGAGGTGTTCTACGACGGCGGACGTTACTATTTCTACGGTACACGCTCCTCCACGCAGAATCAGGGCGTGCAATGCTTCTCCACCACCGATTTTAAGACCTGGAAAGACGAGGGCTTTGTCCTCGCCGACGGCGATGCCTTCGGCGATGGCACTTACAAGGCAGCCAATATCGTAAAATACGGCGATTATTACTACATGTTCTACATGGCAAAATCGACCGCGTTGGGTGTAACCGGTGTCACGGCATATGCCTCGGCAACAGCGCCGAACGGTCCGTTCAAGAACGCAGATAAAACGCCTCTCACAAGCGACAAGAATTTCATCGGCGGTCAGCCGTTTGTGGATGAGGACGGACAGGTCTACCTGATCTACGCGCGCACCACCGGCGGCAACAAGCTCTACGGCGCAAAGATCACACTTGCAGACGGCAAGGCAGCGATCGACCTCTCCACCGAGACGCTGTTGCTCACCCCCACCGAGGAGTGGGAAAACGCAAAAGCATCGGTCGTTGAATGCGGCTTTATCGTTAAACATAACGGTCTCTACTACCTGCTCTACTCAGGCGGTAACTACAATTCCACCTACGGCACGGGCTACGCAACATCCGAGAGTCCAC
>CAYQBT010000081.1:0-7181 GCA_964415775.1 uncultured Lachnospiraceae bacterium | reverse complement strand
GGTCTCGCTCGGACTTTCAATGCTACGCATCCTTTTGGGTATCCCGATCCAGTTTATCGTGATCCCCGGATATATCATTGCGTTGGTGATGTCCCGCTTCGTGCCGAAGATCTTTGTCGGTATCGCGTTTGACTCGGGCGGAGTTGCAAGCGGCCCTATGACCTCGACTTTTCTTCTGCCCCTTTGTATCGGGGCATGCGAGATGCTGGGCGGCAACATCATGACCGATGCGTTCGGTGCGGTCGCGCTGGTTGCGCTCACACCGCTCATTTCGGTACAGATCATGGGCATTGCGTATCAGTTCAAGCTGCGCGCACAGGCAAAGTGCCAGTCGGGCATGCTGCTTCCCGCAGACAGCGACGATATTATTGTGATCGAGGAGGAATAAGATGGCTACCAACGAAAAACAAGATAAGCTTCGCGTCCTGTTCCTGATCACCACGCCGAAAATGGCGTCTAAGGCAGCGGAGCTGTTTGAAGAGAACTCGGTGCCGATCCACTACCGCTTAGGCGCGATGGGAACTGCCTCAAGCGAGGTTATGGACATTCTCGGTCTCGGCTCTGCCGAAAAGCGGATGCTGCTTTGCGTTTTGCAGAAGCCGGTGGCAGATGCGATGCTGCTAAAGCTGCATAAGGCACTCAAGATCGATACGGTCAACAGCGGCATTGCCTATACCATACCGATCGACGCGGCAAGCCGTCTGGCACTCCGGATGTTGGAGGGGCTTGGTAAAGAAGAAATGACCGAAAGGGAGGAGACAAGGGCTGTGAGCGAAAAGAAAAATGCGATGATTGCCGCTGTGGTCAATCTCGGATACAGTGAGGATGTTATGGTTGCCGCAAGAGCCGCAGGCGCGGGCGGCGGTACGGTACTGCACAGCCGTTCGGTTGTGGAAGACAGCGCATTGCCGCATGTCGGCGCGGGACTTGCCGAGGAAAAGGACATTGTCCTGATCGTGGCAAATTCCGAGACAAAGCTTGCCATTATGCAGGCGATCAGCGAAAAGTGCGGTATCCACAGCGATGCAAAGGGTATTGTATATTCCTTCCCGATCGACAACGTCATCGGTCTGTCAGATTAACAGTAAAAAAGCCATTGGCTTTTAGGAAAAGTCAATGGCTTTTTTACTTTGCAGGTATTCGGTGGGTGTTTTGCCGGTTGCTTTTTTGAAGTTGTAGTAAAAGGACTGCAGATTGTTGAAGCCGACGAAGTCGGCGGCTTCGGCAACGGTGTGCTTTGACAGGAGCGGCAAAGCTTTTTGAATGCGCACCGTGTTCAGATACGCGGAAAAGGTGCAGCGGAAATTCTGATTGAACAGGGAAGAAAAATAGCAGGGATTATAGCCGAGAACTTTGGCGACTGACCGCGATGTGAGAGACTCTCTGTAATGTGTCTGTATGTAAAGCAGAACAGTGATTGAAAACTCTGCCTTGTGGGGAGAGGGATCTTCGGTCAGATCGGCATGCTCGATCAGCTTTGCAAGGACATAGGAATAGATGCCTTGCTTCAGTAAAGGTAGCGGACAGTTTTTAAGCTGCAGCAAATGACCGTACAGCTCTTTTGCAAGGGCTTTGTCGTGCAGGATCGGATCCGCCAATCGCTTTCCGCCCGTATATCCCTCCCAAAGGTCGCTGTAGGAGACCGGCAGTACCACGCAGAGCCCGCACAAGCCGGGCACGGCGGGGAAAATGTGGGTGGTCAGCGGCGGAACAAAGAGGAGTTCGCCCACGTCAAGCAGCATTTCTTCGCCCCCCACGATCACAGGCTTTGGCGTTTCGATACAATAGATTAATTCGATGGCGCGGTGAAAATGGATATTGCAAAGGCATTTGCCCATGCGGAAGTATTCTGCGCCGTCCCTATGTTGCTGGTATTGCAAACCAATCCCCCCTTTTTTTCAGTATACGGCTTTTCGCGGGAAAGTCAAGATGTAACTGCTTTTGAAAAACAATTGTTTTTTCGAAAGAAAGAAGCGCGTATGTCCAAAAGTTTTTGACAAAAAGATAAAACGGATTGATTTTCTTTTGTGCGGCGGTATGGCATAATGAAGATAGAAATCTATGCGGGGAGGCAGAACTATGTCTTTTTACGATACTTCTATATTCGAAATGCACCCGAAAGCGGACGGGCGCTTTGTTGTCCGCGGTGACAAATACCGCTTCACGGTGCTGACCGACCGTTTGCTTCGCTTGGAGTACAGCGAGGACGGCAGATTTGAGGATCGGGCGACGCGCCTTGCGTTTAACCGCTCCTTTGACACGCCCTCGTTTGAAACTTATCACGAGGACGGCTTTTTACATATCGTCACAAAGTATCTGCACCTTACCTACGACGAGCAGCCCTTTTCTGCTGCGGGACTGCAGATCGCCATTCGGGCGACCGAGCAGTATCAGGCGAAATACTGGTTCTACGGCAGGGGCAGGGTGCCGAATCTTGGCGGCACGGTGCGCACGCTTGACGGTGTCAACGGCGCGATCCAACTGCCCGACGGTCTGATCACGCAGCACATCGGCTACAGTCTTGTGGATGACAGCCAAACGATCGCGATCGGCGAGGAAGGCTGGCCGGTTCCGATCGGCGGTGACGGGCGCATCGATCTCTATTTCTTCGGCTACTACCAGGATCCCGAAAGATGTATTCAGGATTTTTACAAGCTGTCTGCCCCCGTGCCGCTGCTGCCGCGCTACGCGCTCGGAAACTGGTGGAGCCGCTATTACAAATACACGCAGGAAAGCTATCTTGCGCTGATGGACACCTTTGCGGAGAAGAACATTCCGCTCTCGGTCGGCATCGTGGATATGGATTGGCATATCACAAAGTCGGCGGCGGACGGCACGAGAAAATGGACGGGCTTTACCTGGAACGAAGCACTTTTTCCCGATTATAAGCAGTTTCTTTCTGATATGCACACTCGCGGGCTGAAAACGGCGCTGAATCTGCATCCGCGTGACGGTATATTGCCGGATGAGGCGCAGTATGATGCCGTATGCAAGGCACTCGGTAGGGAACCAAACGGAAAGCCGGTGGAGTTTGATGTGGCTGATCGCCTTTTTATGGAGGCGTATTTCGAAAAGGTTCTGCATCTCTACGAAGAGGACGGTGTAGACTTCTGGTGGCTGGATTGGCAGCAGGCCGGCGGAGCCAAGCAGACGGGGTATGATGCACTCTGGATGCTCAACCACTGCCATTATCTAGACGGTACGCGTGACGGCAAGCGTCCCTTGGATTTCTCCCGCTATGCGGAGATAGGATCGCACCGCTATCCCGTTGGCTTCTCGGGGGACACGGTGATCTCTTGGGAGAGTCTTGCGTTTCAGCCGTATTTCACGGCGACCGCCTCCAATGTCGGCTTCTCCTGGTGGAGTCACGATATCGGCGGCTTTAAACCGGGTATCCGCGATGCGGAGCTGTATACCCGCTGGGTGCAGCTCGGCGTTTTCTCGCCGATCCTGCGGTTACATTCTGCGCCGACCGAATGCATTTCCAAGGAGCCATGGAACTGGGGGGAGGAGGCAGGACGCGTGGTGGGGGACTTTATGCGCCTTCGCCATCGCTTGATTCCATATCTGTATACCATGATGTACCGCAATCACGAGGAGGGAATCCCGATGATCCGACCGATGTATCATACGCATCCGAAGGAAAATACGGCGTATGAGATGAAGACCGAATACTGGTTTGGTACGAGCCTGATCGCGGCCCCCGTCACCTCCAAGCGCGATGCGCTGACAGGACTGTCGGAGGTTACGGTATGGCTGCCGGCAGGCACCTATATGGATTTCTTTACCGGAAGGATCTATACGGGAGGCAGAAAGTTCAAGGTATATCGTCCGATTGAGAGCTTTCCACTGTTTGCAAAGGCGGGCGCGGTCCTGCCGCTTGCCGCTGACGGTGCACAGAACGGTACGGATAATCCAAAGGCTTTTGAACTGTATATATTTGGTGGTGCGGACGGCGAATTCACCATGGTCGAGGATAACGGCGGGATCGGCGAGGCGCTCAAGACTGTGCGCACGGAATATACTTTTACATACGGCGAGGAATCGACTTTGACGATCCGTGCGCCGAAAGCGACCGAAGGCATCCCTGCGGTGCGTACATACGTCATCCGATTCGTTGCGTTTAGCCAGCCAACCAAACTTTTGTTAGGCGACAAGCCGCTCGACTTTACCTATGATGAGGTACAGCGCACGGTCGTGACCGAAGCATTTACGTTTTCCGAAGAGACGATAGCGACGCTCACGTTACATTCGGACGGTCAGCTCCCGAAAAATGAGATCAAGGCATCTGCGCGCGAGATCCTTTATAATTTGCACAGTTATTCCGGATTGATGATCGAAAAACTGAATGCCATTATGAATAAGGATGTTCCCGCATCGGTTCGTATGCAGGATATATATGCGCTTGCGGACAATGCTTCGCTCGCAGGGGCACTGCTCGAGCTTTTAACCGAATATTAAGGAGATTTGCAAGGATATGGCAATTTTATATTGCGTTTTTGCCTCGGATATGGCAAAATAGAGGTATCAAGAGTTTGGGAGAAACGGATATGCGAAAACTATGCGCACTTTGTCTTGCGTGCGTTTGCTTTGCCGTCTGCTTTTCGACATGCACGGGGGAAGATGTCCCTACGGGAACCACCACAGTAGCGTCGGATACTACGGTAGAAGCGACAACTGCTCTGTCGGCTGCAACCACGACCGAAGTGCCGGCTGAAACGGTGACTGCGGCGGTAGAGACCACGGTGGCGACAACGGAGATTCCTGCTGAAACCACCACGGCGGCAACCACTGCGGCGATCACTGAAGTGACCGTTGCAACTACGGTAGCAACTACGGAAACCACCACGGCGATCACCACAACCGAAGAGGTTGTGACGACTGCGTCGGTGCAGGTGCCCGCAGAGCCGCTTACCCGCGAACTGCTTTCGATCGGCGAACTGAATCAGGGCGGCGAGGAGGGCGACCACGCAGAGGACGATATTCTGCGCGCATCGCTGGAGATGAACTTCCGCGAGATCTCGGAGGCGGCGGGCTACCCGCGCCTTGAGGGCATTCAGTATCCACGCCTGAAAAAGGTCGCGGATGATTTTTACATCCTATTTTATTATAAGAGTATTCACCTGTACTATACGACCAGCACCGATTGCATGACATGGACAGAGCCGGTCGTTTTCCGCAATGCGCGGGATTTCCCGATGCCGGGCATAGACGGCATCTATTACGGCAGAGGACCGGATGCGGTCGTTCTGCCCGACGGCACGATCTTGGTTGCCTATGCGGTACACCCGTCGGTCGGATATAAGACCGATATGGATAACCACAGCATCCGCGTGCGCCGCGGCTTTGTCACGGAGAGTAAGCAGATCGCATGGGGAAATGAGCAGACCGTGTATGTCGGCATGAACTGGGAGCCCTCCTTCCAGCTTCTGGACGATGGAACCATCCGCCTGTATTTCACGCAGACCGCGCCGTATACCACCAAATACGGTTTTGATGATGCGATCCGCTCCAGCGGAACGGGTATGCTGACCTCGACCGACAACGGCTACACCTGGACGCCCTCGATCACCAAGGGCAATACCGAGTATTACCGCGCAACGACCGTGTACCAGCAGTGCATCGGCAACAAGACCGTCACCTATAACGGAGCCAAGATCAGCGTACCGTATTTCAACGGGCAGATGCCGGAGGCGGTTACGCTCCTTGACGGGCGTACCCTGCTTGCAGTAGAGGCACGCCATCTCGATGACGAGTATACGATCTCTCTCGCTACCAGCAAGGTCGACGGTAGCTGGAAAGCGCTCGATTTTGAGGAGGAAGGCCCGGACACCGCAGTCAAGGATCTGCTCCCGCAGGGCGCGGCACCCTATCTTGCCCGCTTCCCCTCGGGTGAGGTCGTCCTCACCTATCGGCACGAAAAGCGCAGTACACTGTACGGCATGCTGATCAGTCCGGACGCGACCGTATACGGCACGGAGTTTCCGATCTGCAACAACGCAAAAGGCTCTATGGGCTCCTGTGAATTGATCGATTCGCATTGCGTTGCCGCCGTGAATCCCTTTTTGCATGTGAAAGACGACCATACCATTCAGGTCGTCCGCTCCTATCTCAATCACCGCGTCAATGCACCGAAAATGACGGTGACCGTGGACGGCTATACAAACGACTGGGCAGGGAATACCGATGCACTCTTTGTCGGCAGTGATTCGCAGGCGCAGGTCACCCTCCGCACCGCGCACGATGATGAAAATGTGTACTTCCTGTTCTCGCGTTTCGATGACTATATGGTCAATCGGGATTTTGTCTCGGTCAATATCGGCGTGAGCGAAAACGAGTATTACACGCTCACCGTGGCGTCAAGCGGCGTTTTATCCTGCCACTATTATTTGGGCGGCTCCCTTATGCGCACGGTTGACGGTGTAAAGGCGCAGGTAGCCGTGCTCGGCACACTCGGCGACAATAGCGATACCGATACGGGCGCACTCTACGAGGTCTCGATCCCGAAATCCGTTCTCGGACTCGAAAATGCAGAGCAGTTCTTCGCTTCGATCGCGCTTTCCAATACCGATACCGGAAACACTGTAAACGATACGATGACCAACATCAAGACGACATCGACTGAAAATTGGCCAGTCGTAAGACTGGATCCGTAATGAAAGGAAAAAACGATGAAAATTACGATCATGGGTGCAGGTAGCACCGTATTTACCAAAAACGTTTTAGGAGACGTTATGCTCACGCCCGCACTTTGTGAATGTGAGATCGCGTTGTACGACATCGACGGCGATCGCCTGCATGAGTCGAAGCTGGTTGTCGATGCGCTGAATGCAAAATACAACGAAAACCGCGCGGTAGTGTCCACCTATCTTGGTGTGGAGAACCGCAAGGACGCACTGCGAAATGCGGATTTCGTGATCGACACCATTCAGGTCGGTCTGTACGATCCCTGCACCATTCTCGATTTTGAGATCCCCAAGAAATACGGTCTGCGCCAGACCATCGGTGACACGCTTGGCATCGGCGGCATCTTCCGCGGACTCCGCACGATTCACGTGCTAAAGGACTTTGCTGCGGATATCGAAGAGGTCTGCCCGAACGCATGGTTCTTGAACTACACCACCCCCATGGCGATCCTGTCCGGCTATCTGCAAAGATCCACCAAAGCCAAAACGGTCGGC
>CAYQBT010000080.1:0-7187 GCA_964415775.1 uncultured Lachnospiraceae bacterium | reverse complement strand
GCATCGTCATGGCAACGCACAATTCGTAGGGGCGACCTGCGGTCGCCCGGTTGCCGCGGTGCGATGCTGTAAAAACGGATCATTCCTTTGCCATTTCTGCGGCGGCTTTAGCATCGGCTTTGGCGAGGTCTTTGAGTGCGGCAATACGCTCGCAGGCGATCTCCTTGCCGAAGAGGGCTGCTGCCCGCTCGGAGAGGTGACCGTCCTGCAAAGCGGATACGCGCACGGGCGGCTCATAGCCGAGGTAGGCGAGCATGGAATCCACCTTTTTGTCATAGGAAACGCCGAGCAGCGGCTTGCCTGCCGCCGCCCCGTAGATGAGCAGGTGCAACCGCATGGCGATGACCAGCGAGCATCGTTGCAGCACGCCGAGGATCTCGGGCGCGGTCAGTACGGGGAGAATATAGCCTTTGCATGCCGCAAGCTCGTTTACCCGCATGCAAAGCTGCTTGTCGCGGCTGGACTGCATGATGAGATAGAGCGGAAGCGCGTCTGTTGCCGCCGCGATGCGGTCAATTTCCCCTGCAAACAGGGTGGCGAAGGTCTCTTCATCCATGCCCTCGACCTCCTCGCTTCGCAAAGAGGAAAAACTGCGGAGGGAAACGGCAAAGAATCGCTCCCCGCGCACCTCTCGCAGGATATAATCCATACGCTCGTTCGTTGCGGGGGAGAGGGTGAGTGCGGGATCGGCGGAAAGGGTGATCCTTGTGCGGTCGAAGCCGAGCGATGCCACATAGTCGATCGACTGCGGCTCGCGGAAGGTGATCCTGTCGGCAAGCGAAAGTGCCTTGACCACCGTCTGTTCATGCTTTTCGCCGAACACGGGGCCGACACCGTTTGCATAGATGAAAATCTTCAGCCCGCATGCTTTGGCAAGGCGGAGAATGGTGGTGTAATAGAAGAGCGAGCGGGAGGAGGTGGTGTTTTGCAGCAGGTTGCCGCCACCGCTGATCAAAAGCTTTGCGCCGCGCATTTCACGAAGGATCGAAAGGATATTGAATCTGCCGATCGCACGGGCGCGGTATTTTTTCGCACTCTGCTTTGGCGAGCGACAGAAGACGGTGATCTTTGCTTCGGGATCCTCCGCACGGATGCTTTGGAGAATGGAGGCGGCGATCGAGTCGTCGCCCGCGTTGCCGAAGCCGTAGTAGCCGCTCACAAGGATGTCGCCGCGCTGATTTACATCCGCGGGGGGGAGCTCAGCGTACATCTGCTCGTAGTCGCGTGCGGTGCGCGCCGCCGAGTAGTCCGCGAGGATGACCTCGCGGCAGTAGTTGCCGAGCGAGGCAAGATCGGCGGTATCGAAGAGCGTACAGATGTCGGCATACAGCTTGTCTTCGTCCACGCCGCCGCAGCCGCGGCAACAGTAATTGGTTTTTGCGGAGATCTCACGCTTGCCTTCGTCAAAAATGCCGATGTAGCCCTCGTTGCCGCAGACGATCGTCGGTTTGCCGACGCTCATGGCTTCGAGTGCGGCGCGGGAGGCACCTACAAAGATGTCGCCTGCCGCGATAAAAGCGGGGGTGTCGGTGCGAAGTCCGGGTGTGAAGATGATCTTTCTTTGGTATTTTTCCGCAAGCTCGTCTGCTATTCTTTTCACGTCGCCAAGCAGATTGTGCTCGGCGGAGAGCACGCCGTCTCCCACGATCACGATCTCAAGATCGGGGTATTTTTCAAGCAGCTTTTCTGCCGTCTTCGCAAGGCAGAGCTGTGCTTTGCCGCGGCTTTCGTCCATACGGCTGACCGAGACGATGCGGTGCTTTGTATCGGTGAGGCCAAGCTCCTGTATCACGGGTGTGCTGTCGGCTGTGGGGGAGAACACCTCGGTATTGATACCGTTGACCGTGACGAAGATGTTATCCGCAAACTGCCCGTAGTTGTCGATCAGATACTGCTTGATGTCCTCGCTGACCGACATTTGCAGGTCTCCCCAGTTGGCGAGACGCTTCCACAGCGGGGTGACCTTGAACACCCAGTGCGCGGTGGTCACAAAGCGGAAATGCAGACGCTTTTGCAGCAGACCGCAGACAAAGGCAGGGATGCGCGCATGCGCATGTACGATGTCAAAATGCTCGGCGCGAAGCAGCTTGTACAGCCCCGTATAGGCACGCAGTACCGCGAGAGGGTTCTTGCTTGCAAGCGGGAGCGTGACATGGCGCACGCCGTGCTGCTCGAGCAGCACGGCATACTTGCCGCCAGCGGAGGCAACGGTGACGGTATGCCCATTTTTCTGCAGCGCAAGGACGAGCTCATAGATGTGCGTCTCCGCACCGCCAAAGCCCATCTGCATGGTGGTCATCAGGATATTGAGTGGTTTTTGCATACCGCGCCTCCAAAAAGTTTGTGTATTTTGAGTTTATTCTATCAAATTGGCGCGCTGAAATCAAGCGGAGTGCATAAAAATGCTTTTTTTAAGGGCAAAATTTTTAAAAAGCTCTTGATTTCTCTATGATTATATGGTAAACTGTCTCTCGAAGAATGATAAGGAGTGTAAGAGTGGCTTGCCACTCTTTCTTTGTTGTTAGATGAAAAATGCGAAGAATATAGCAGAGACCGTGCAGGAATTCCTTCTGCCGGTGGTCAATCAGCTCGGCTACTACCTCTGGGACGTAGAATATGTCAAGGAGGGCAGTGAATGGTATCTGCGTATCACCATTGACAGTGAGGACGGCATCAGCATCGACGACTGCGAGATCGTGCACCGCGCGATCGATCCGGTCATTGACGAGCATGATCCGATCGAAAATGCCTACCATCTGGAGGTCTCCTCGCCCGGCATCGAGCGCGTGCTGCGCACGGCGGAGCATATCGAGGCGTGGGCAGGCGAAGAGGTGGAGGCAAAGCTGTTTGCACCTCTCGACGGCAAAAAGGCGATCCGCGGCATCCTCGGCGGCATTGAAGACGGTATCGTAACGATCGAATGCGGGGATAAGAGTTATGCCATTGAGCATAAGAAGATCTCGCGCATGACGACGGTTTTTGAGTTTTAATCACGACAGAACAAGAAAGGAAAAAGACGGTAGACCGTCTTTGGTGTAAAGGAAATGAATTCGGAATTTTTTGAGGCGCTGGACTTGATCGAACGCGAAAAGGGAATTGCCAAGGAATATATGCTCGAAAAGGTGGAGGCCGCACTGATCAGCGCGTACAAGCGCGATAAAAACGGCAACTCTAATGTGCGCGTTGCGATCGATCCCGTAAAGAAGACGGTCAAGATGTTCCAGCAGCTCGACATCGTGGAGACGGTGGAGGATCCCGATACAGAGATCACGCTGGAGGGTGCCAAGGAGCACAACAAGCGTTACAAGCTCGGCGGCATCTGCGAGATCGAGATCAAGACCAAGAATCTGCGCCGTCTGGCAGCGCTGACCGCAAAGCAGGTCATCGTGCAGGGCATCCGCGAGGCAGAGCGCGCAAACATCGTCAAGGAATACGAGTCCAAGCGGGAGGAGATCGTCACTGCAACGGTCATCAAGGTCGATGAGCTTTCGGGCAACGTCGTGCTGGATACCGGTACAAGCAATGCAACGCTTCTGAAGAGCGAGCAGATCCCCGGCGAGGATTTCTATGTCGGCGACCGCGTAAAGGTATACATCACCGAGGTCAACCGCGAGACGCACGGTCACATCGTTACCCTGTCGAGAAAGCATCCGGGGCTTGTCAAGCGTATGTTTGAGCTGGAGATCCCCGAGATCGCGGACGGCACCGTACTGGTCAAGGCGATTTCCCGCGAGGCGGGCAGCCGCACCAAGATCGCGGTCGAGTCGAGAGACGAGAACGTGGATCCGATCGGCGCATGTATCGGTAACCGCGGTGCGCGTATCGGCATGATCATCGACGAGCTGCGCGGCGAGAAGATCGACATCGTCCGCTACAGCGATGATCCGTGCGAGTTTATCCGCGAGGCGCTCTCGCCTGCAGAGGTTTACTCGGTAGAGATCGATTCCGAGCGCAGCGCACGCGTGCTTGTGTACCCCGACCAGCTCTCTCTTGCGATCGGCAAGGAAGGTCAGAACGCAAGACTTGCGGCAAGACTCACCGGTTTCAGAATCGACATCAAGGCATAAGATAGATAAGTGAGAGGTATTTCTGTGGAGAAGATCCGAAAGATACCGCAAAGAAAATGCGTTGGGTGCGGCGAAAAACACGACAAGGGAGACCTTTGGCGTGTGGTCAAGGCCCCCGATGGGACAGTTTCTTTAGATAAAACCGGACGCGCGGCAGGACGCGGTGCATATATTTGCAAGGGAAGCGTAAAATGTCTGCGTGCGGCACGCAAGGCGCGCCGGCTGGAAAGCAATCTCGAAACGGCGATCCCCGAGGGCGTATACGATGCGCTGGAGGCGGCGATCGCAGAGGAGTGAGATGGCTATGCAGGACAAAAATGCGCGGGCACTGTCGATGATCGGGCTCTGCAAAAAGGCAGGGCGGCTGATCGCGGGTGTACCGCTGGTCTGCGATGCGCTCCGTGACGGGCGCGTGGCGCTGGTCGTGTATGCGGCGGGCGCGGCGGCAAACTCGGTCAAGCGCGTGTGCGACAAGGCAAACAGCTTTGATACCGCGGCGCTTGCGGTCGATATTTCACCCGAGGTGCTCGGCAAAAGCATCGGTAAGGTCGGCGCGGTAGCGGCGGTGGGCATCACCGACCGTGGCTTTGCAGACGCAATTACGAAAATTCTCGCTTAAGCAATTACTATAGAAGATTCACAGCATTTTGAAAGAAGAAAGGATCATTGCGATTCTAAGGAATCACAAGGCAGGTGTTTCACGAATGGCACAACTTCAACAGTACCGTATCAGTCAGTTGGCAAAGGAGCTTGGAATGAAGGGCAAGGACATCACCGATGTTCTCGCTGCGCACGGCATTGCGGGCAAGACCTCGTCCGCCGCTCTGGATCCGGATGAATTCGGTCTGGTCATGGACGTCCTCAGTAAGAAGAATCAGATAAGCGACCTTGACCCCTACTTGGACGGCGATGTTGTCATTGTTACGAAAGGGCAGAAGGCTGCAGCCGAGAAGGCAAAGGCGGATGCCGCGGCAAAGGCAGAGGCAGAAGCCGCTGCTGCCAAGGCAAAAGCAGAAGCAGAGGCAGCCGCAGCCGCAAAAGCCAAGGCAGAGGCAGAGGCGAAAGCCGCTGCAGAGGCTAAGGCAAAGGCAGAGGCAGAAGCAAAAGCGAAAGCACAGGCGCAGGCACAGGCACGTGCGAAGGCGATGAGCGCGGCACAGGCGATCGAGGAGAGAGCGCGTGCGGCGGCACAGAACCGCACACAGGCACAGCCGCGTTCGCAGAATACAAACCGTCCGGGAGGAGATCGCCCGCAGGGTGGTCGTCCGCAGCAAAATGACCGCTTCGGACAGGGCAACCGCGTGCAGGGAGACCGCCCGCAAAACGACCGTTTTGCACAGGGAGGCGCACAGCAGCCGAAGAACTTCGGCGACCGCTTTGAGCGCAAGCCCTTTGAAAACGGCGGCGGACGCCCCGGCTTTGACAAGAAGCCGCAGGCAGGAAAGCGTCCGGACAATCGCGCGAAAGGCGGATTTGACAAGGACGAGGGCAATGAGCGCCGCACCGTGCAGAAGTTTACTGCACCGATCAGCCAGATGCAGCGTGTTTCCACAAGTGACGGCCCTGCAAAGCCGCGCGGAAGCGTGCGCGTGGTCGATACCCGTACCACCGAGGTCGATCTTTCGAGATATGATGAAAAGCTGGATGTACTGGCAGGCTCCTACGGCTCGGACAACGGCTCCAACCGCCAGAAGCTGAAGAAGCAGGATACAAGAGGACAGTACAGCAAGGCAAAGGATAAAGAGCGCGAGCGCATCAAGCGTATGGAGCTTGAAAAGGCGCGTAAGAAGCAGCTTGAGATCACGGTGCCCGATGAGATCACCGTACAGGAGCTCGCTTCGAGACTGAAGGTCACCGCTGCCGAGGTCATCAAGAGACTGATGATGATGGGCGTTATGGCAACGCTCAACCAGACGGTAGATTTCGACACCGCATATCTGGTTGCAGATGAGCTGGGTGCCAAGGTCACAAAGGAAGTTGTTGTTACCATTGAGGAGAAGCTCTTTGACGAGGCAGAGGAC
The DNA here is from genome assembly GCA_964415775.1 of uncultured Lachnospiraceae bacterium. GTDB lineage: Bacteria > Bacillota > Clostridia > Oscillospirales > CAG-272 > UMGS902. Next base: position 1,099 of record CAYQBT010000080.1, on the reverse strand, counting down.
AGTGCAGAGACGCTGCAGCCCCGTGATCCCGTCGTTTGCGTTATGGGACACGTTGACCACGGTAAGACCTCGCTGCTCGATGCGATCCGCCACACCAGCGTTACCAGCGGTGAGGCAGGCGGTATCACCCAGCATATCGGTGCATACCGAGTTAGTATAGGTGGCAAGGACATCACCTTCCTCGACACCCCCGGTCACGAGGCGTTCACCGCAATGCGTGCAAGAGGTGCACAGGCAACCGATATTGCGATCCTGGTCGTTGCTGCCGATGACGGCATCATGCCGCAGACGGTCGAGGCGATCAACCATGCAAAGGCCGCTGGCATTGATATTATCGTAGCGATCAACAAGATGGATAAGCCCACGGCAAACCCCGACGTGGTTATGACCGGTCTTACCAACTATTCGCTCGTACCCGAGGAGTGGGGCGGTGACGTCATCTGCGTTCCCGTTTCGGCACTCACCGGTATGGGTATTCCGGACCTGCTCGAAAACGTACTGCTTGTTGCGGAGATGAAGGAGCTGAAGGCAAATCCGAATCGCCGTGCAAAGGGTATCGTTATCGAGGCAAAGCTGGATAAGGGACGCGGTCCCGTTGCCACCGTGCTTGTACAGAACGGTACGCTCCACGCGGGCGACATCGTGATCGCAGGCACCTCGGTCGGACACGTTCGCGCAATGACCAACGATAAGGGACAGGAGATCAAGGTCGCAGGACCTGCTGTGCCGGTAGAGATCATTGGTCTGGACTCTGTACCCGTTGCGGGTGACGAGTTCAACGCGGTCGAGGACGAGAGAATGGCACGTACGCTTGCAGAACAGCGTATGGACAAGGCAAAGAACGAGAGATTCCAGGCAAATGCAAACGCTTCGCTCGAGGATCTCTTCTCCAGAATTTCGGACGGTGTCAAGGATCTGAACATCATCGTCAAGGCAGACGTAGACGGCTCTGTCGAGGCTGTCAAGCAATCGCTTGTCAAGCTGTCGAACGAGGAAGTCAAGGTCAGCGTCATCCACGGTGCGGTCGGCGGTATCACCGAGAACGACGTTATGCTCGCATCCGCATCCGGTGCGATCATCGTCGGCTTCAACGTCCGTC
>CAYQBT010000079.1:0-7203 GCA_964415775.1 uncultured Lachnospiraceae bacterium | reverse complement strand
CGGCATACGCGCGTGCGCGCCGCATTGCCGAGAAGCTGCAGGACAACATCCCGCGTCAGCTTTTCGAGGTTCCGATTCAGGCGGCGATCGGCAACAAGATCATCGCCCGCGAGACGGTCAAGGCAATGCGTAAGGATGTCCTTGCCAAGTGCTATGGCGGTGACATTACGCGAAAGAAGAAGCTGCTGGAAAAGCAGAAGGAAGGTAAAAAGAAGATGCGCAAGCTCGGCTCGGTCGAGGTGTCGCCCGAGGCATTCATGGCGGTCTTGCGCCTCGACGACGATAACTGACGCAATCGAAACCAAGGTTTTCGATTGATAGGGGTCGAATACTCGCGTCTCGCTCGACCGCTCGCGACCCCGTAAGGTGTAAAAAAGTCGGCGGAGCCGACTTTTTTACGAGGATTTGTTATGGAAAAAGAAAAACTTGGAATCTATGTGCATATCCCGTTTTGCAAGAGCAAGTGCGGCTACTGTGATTTTTGCTCGCACGCGCCCGCAAAGGGGGAGATCGACCGCTATCTCAACGCGCTGATGTTGCATATGCAGGATTTTTCGGGTGCGGCGACACCCTACAGCGTGGATACCGTCTTTATCGGCGGTGGAACGCCGACTCTGCTTGCAAAAAAGCAGATGAAAGCGCTCATCGAGTGCATCCGCGCCTCGTTTAAAGTAGAAAAGGACGCGGAGTTCACCGTGGAGGCGAACCCCGGTACGGTGGATAAGGGTTACCTGCGCGCACTGCGAGCGATGGGTGTGAACCGCGTTTCCTTTGGACTGCAGAGTGCGTCCGACCTTGAACTGCGCGCGCTCGGGCGCATCCACACGCGGGACGAGTTTGCTGAGAGCTTCAAGGCGGCGCGTGCGGCGGGCTTTCGCAATATCAACGTGGATCTTATGTACGGCATTCCGCACCAGACGGTCGAGAGCTTCAAAGAAACGCTCGAATATGTCAAGGCGCTCGATCCCGAGCATATCTCGGTCTATGGGCTGAAGATTGAAGAGGGAACCCCCTTTTTTGCACAGCGCGACATTCTGCCGCTCCCCGATGAGGAGAGCGAGTATACGATGTACCGAAAGGCACATTCTCTTCTCGAGGCGGCAGGGTACAAGCATTACGAGATCAGCAATTACGCGCGTCCCGGCTTCGCATCGCGGCATAATCTGCGCTACTGGCAGGACGAAAAGTATCTTGGCTTTGGTGTGGCGGCACATTCCTATTTCAAGAATCAGAGATACGCCTACACCGAGGATATAGAGGCATACATACGCGAGATGGAGAACCCGCAGAACATGTCGGCGATCCTCTCCGAGTGTACCGACATTGATGTTTTCACGCAGGAGACCGAATATGTCATGCTGCGGATGCGGCTGTTTGCGGGACTCTCAATCTATGCGTACAATCGCACCTTTGGCAAGGACTTTTTAAAAACATACGGCGAAAAGCTAAAGCGCTATGTGGACGGCGGCTTTGTCAAGCTGGACAGCGTACGTTGCGCGTTTACGGTAAAGGGAATGTATGTCAGCAATTATATCCTGTCGGATATCCTCGAGTTTTGAGGTGCGATTTTTGCGGATATGCTTGACAAAGTACCCCGTAGATTGATACAATATATTCAGACAATGACCGAAAGGACGGACTGTAATCATGGAAGAAATTTTTGAGGGCGATATTTATACGCTGACCGATGAGACCGGTAAGGAGAGCGAGTTTGAGCTGATCGGCTCCTGCGAGTTTGAGGGCAAGACCTATCTTGCGCTGATTCCTGTTGAAGAGGGCATGGATGAGTATGTCATTCTGCGTCTCGAGGCAGATGAAAAGGGCGAGGAAATGCTGGTCACCATCGACGATGACGACGAGTTTGACCGCGTGGCTGACTACTTTGAGGATGAGCTGTTCGATACCATCGACTATGATGAGAACGGCGGCGGCGCACAGTAAAAAATCCCCACGCATATCGGAAGTTCTACGGTAAAAACTATATATAGAACGAAATAAGCAAAATTCTCCTGCTTAGTTCGTGATACACCTTTTATTGGAACCTACACGTAATTAAAGGGATCCTTATATCTCTGTCGGGATGCAGGCCTCCCGCGGCGGCTTTGACCGCCCGCGGACGTTGGAAGCGCAAAGCAGGGATGCGGATACCGCCTTGCTGGAGCAGGGTTTTCTATAGGGTGTACACGGCTCGGTGGGATTTTTTTGTATCACTTCAAAACCTTGGTTTTGAAGTGAGGTAAGTTGCAAGTCTCGCGACTTGCTCACCGCTCGCGACTTTAAAGGAGTAAAAAGGTCGGGGTCCCCGCCCTTTTTACGGATTTTTTGTGCGCATGGTCTCGCGCGATTTCCCCACAAGGCTTGCGTTTGGATTTAAAACATTACAGGATAGAATATGGAAAAAAGTCGTCTCGTTGAGACGGCTTTTTTCATTAATATTTGGCGGTTGCGAGCGATATCACTTGCCCTATAAGGGCAAGTAGCAAAATGGGTTTCCTATAGAGGCAACCCATTTGGGGAGGTTCCTTTTTATTCTATTTCTACGCCGGCTTTGGTGAGGGCGTCATGGACGGTTTTGTGCATACCCGTGAGCGTAACATTCTTATCTGCGGAGTGCAGATCCTTCACAAGCTCACCGAATGCCTCACTGGCCGTAAAGTCGGCATAGAACACACCGTCAAAGTCAAAGGTGATTTCCGTATACTCACCGATGGTTTCGACCTTGGCGCGGAGTGCGTCCGAATTCGCAAAGAAGTAAACGCCGCGAACCTTGACAGTAACTTTGCCGTCTTTGCTTTCTTTCGTGATCTCCGCTTTGCAAAGATCCAGCACGAAGAGGATAAATGCGAGCACAACGCCGATCAGGATCGCATAGGTCAGATCCAGCAGCACGGTCGCCACCATTGTGACCAGGAACTGCGCAATGGCACTCCACATTTTCTGGGAGAAATAACATTTGATCTGTTCAAACTCGTTCATGCGTACCGCCGTCATGACCAGAACGCCTGCGAGCGCCGCATAGGGCACAAGACCGATCGCACCGGAGAGGATAAACATGCATGCGATCAGGAATACAGAGTGGAACAAACTTGCAAGACGAGTCCTGCCGCCGCTCTTGACCGCAACGCTGGTTCTCGCGATCGCTGCCGTGGAGGGAACGCCACCGAAGAAGGGGATCACGATGTTGCTGACACCCTGTGCGACAAGCTCAATGTTCGAGTCAAACTTTTCTTTTTTCATGTTAGCCGCGCACGCACCGCACAGCAGACTTTCCACCATGCCGAGCAGAGCAATCGTTACAGCCGCGCTTGCTACATCGCCGAGCAGAGCAAGGCTGAAATCGTTGAAACGCAGATGCTCGGTATTGATCATCGAGCGCGGGATCACGCCAATGGTCTGCACGTCGATCTTGCACAGTGCGGTCACCACCGTGATGATAATGATTGCCGCAAGGCTGCCGGGGATAAACTTGGCTGCCTTTTTCGGATAAAATGCCATGATCAGTACGACTGCCAGCGAGCAGAGAAGTGCAGGGATAGAAATGTCGACGAGTTTGTCCGTGAAGAAATAGATCACCTTGTCGATCGTTGTTTCGCCGATAAGCGAAACGCCGAAAAAGTTGCCGAGCTGTCCAAGTGCAATGACCAGTGCAATGCCCGAGGTGAATCCGGTGACGACCGGCTTCGGAATAAAGCGCACCACCTTGCCAAAGTGCAGAAGTCCTGCTGCCAGCAAAATAATACCCGCCAGCAAACTTGCCGCAAACATACCGGTGAGACCGTGCTCGCCTGCGACGATAGAGCCGAGAATAACGGTCATCGCGCCCGTAGGACCTGAGATCTGAAAGCTGCCTCCGCCGAGCAGACCGCTGATAATGCCTGCCAAAATAGCGGTGATCATGCCCGCGGAGATACCAACCGCCGCGTGCTCAGCGCCGACGCTTGCCGCACCGAAAGCCAGTGCCAAAGGGAGTGCCACAGCACCCACCGTGATGCCCGCGATCACATCCGATAGAAATTTTTGTGCAGTATAGCCTTTAAATTCGCCGCGAAGCATGTCCAGATAATGTCCGAACATGTTTTTCTTCTTTTTCATGTTTCTCCTCGAAAGTTGTGGATTTTTGTTGTAAAAAGAACTCTACTATTATAACACTGTATTTTTATAAAATCAACTGTGTTTCGACAAAGTGAAAAAATCTCCAATCTGTATGCAAAAGATCGGATTTTGTGCTATACTGTTTGTAAAAAGTGATAGGATTTGAACGATATATGGTCAGAATCATGTTCATCTGCCACGGCAACATCTGCCGCAGTCCGATGGCGGAGTTTATTTTAAAGGATATGGCGGCAAAGGCGGGGCTGGCGGACGCATTTGTGATCGCGTCCAGCGCGACCAGCACCGAGGAGATCTTAAATGGCGTCGGCAATCCGGTGTACCCGCCCGCAAGGGAGGAGCTTGCAAAGCACGGTATTTCTTCGGCGGGAAAGCGCGCGGTACAGCTGCAAAAAAGCGATTATGACAAGTACGATCTGTTCATTGGAATGGACAGCGCGAATATCCGCAATATGCATCGCATTCTCGGCGGGGATCCCGCAGGGAAGATCCGAAAACTGATGGACTATACCGACCGCGGCGGCGAGGTTGCCGACCCGTGGTACAGCGGACGCTTTGACATTGCATACCGCGACATCTATGACGGATGCGAGGGCATTATGGAGGATTGGAAATGAAAATTTTAGTCATCAACGGCAGTCCCAAGGGCAAATACAGCGTTACGCTGCAAACCGTGAAGTATCTGGAAGTACTGCATCCACAGCATACCTTTACCGTGCTGGATGCCGGACAGAAGATCAAGGCGCTGGAAAAGGATCTTTCACCTGCAATTGAAGCGGTTGCGGCGGCAGAGCTTTTGCTTTTTTCCTATCCGGTGTATACCTTTATCGCGCCCTGCCAGCTCCATCGGTTTGTCGAATTGCTGAAAGCATCGGGTGTTTACCTTCGCGGCAAGTTTGCAACGCAGATCACCACCTCCAAGCATTTTTACGATGTGACCGCACACCGCTATGTGCAGGATAACTGTCAGGATCTTGGGTTGAAATACATCCGCGGACTTTCGGCGGATATGGATGATCTGCTCACCGAAAAGGGACAGGCGGATGCAAAAGCGTTTTTTTCGTATGTATGCTACAGCGTAGAAAATGACTTGTACGAGTCGTTTCCCGCGCCGCTGCCGACTCCCGCACATCTGCCGGTGGAGGTGCCAACCGCCGACGCGGACAAGCCCGGCGATGTTGTCATCGTCACCGACTGCGAGGAGGGAAACACGCAGCTCGGGAGTATGATCGACCGCTTCCGTGTGGTTCTGCCGCTTGGAACGCGGGTGGTCAATCTGCGGGAGTATCCCTTTAGCGGCGGTTGCCTTGGATGCTTCAACTGTGCTGCGGACGGCAAATGCATCTATAAGGACGGTTTTGACGAATTCCTGCGCGGCAGTATCCAGAGCGGTCAGGCGATCGTCTATGCCTTTTCGATCAAAGACCATTCGATGGGCGCACGCTTTAAGATGTACGATGACCGCCAGTTCTGCAACGGGCATCGCACGGTCACGATGGGTATGCCGATAGGCTATCTTGTCAGCGGCGATTACAGCCGCGAGTTCAATTTACAGATGATTCTGGAGGGGCGCGCCGAGGTAGGCAATAACTTCCTTTGCGGCGTGGCAACCGATGAGCGGGATCCGAACGGCGAGATCGACCGCATGGCGAAGAATCTTTGCTACGCGCTGGAGAAAAAGTATGTGCCGCCGCAGAATTTTTACGGTGTGGGCGGCATGAAGATCTTCCGCGACCTCATCTGGCTGATGCGCGGTATGATGAAAGCCGATCACAAGTTCTATAAGGCGCACGGGCAGTATGATTTCCCGCAGAAAAAGCGCGGCACGATGCTCAAAATGTATCTTGTAGGTGCGCTGATCGCAAGTCCTAAGATCAAAGCAAAAATGGGAAACGCCATGAACGAGGGTATGCTCATGCCGTATAACAAACTGCTTGAAAAGGTGAAAAAGCAGTGATGATAAAACAAAGGAAGTCCATTTTCACGGACTTCCTTTGTTTTATGCGAAATAGATCTTGTTTTCCAGCGCTTCGAGCATGATTTTTGCACTGCTTTGGTTGGTGGCAAGCGGGATCTTCTGCACGTCACACAAACGGAGCAGGGCAGAAACGTCCGGCTCGTGCGGCTGTGCGGTGAGCGGATCACGGAGGAAGATCACGAGGTCAAGATTGCCGTCTGCCAGCATTGCGCCGATCTGTTGGTCGCCGCCGAGCGGGCCGCTCTTCATTCTGCGGATCGAAAGTCCGGTCTCGCCCATGATGAGCGTACCGGTCGTTCCCGTGGCGTAGAGCTCGTGCCCTTTTAGTACATCTTTATACGCCTTTGCCAGTTCAATAATATCGTTTTTCTTTTTATCGTGTGCGATCAAAGCAATTTTCATAGTATTTCCTCGCTGTACAGGTTTCTTGGTATTCCGTATCTTTATTGTACTATAGCTGCGTGCAAAAATCAATAGAAAACAAAGCTTCAAAAAAATCAAAAAATAGCAAAAAAGTACTTGACAAACCGTGGCAACCTCCCTATAATATAAGAGGGTTAGCGAGCGCTAACCTTATGCAACGGGGGACGGTTAGCCTGTGCTAATACCCCGAAAGGCAACAGAATGAGAGAAACGTGGTGGTAGGTATGAAGTTGAAAGATGCTGTCGAAGGAAAAGAGTATATCATTCAGCAGATCAATACCGACGATGAAGAGTTGGATGCGTTTCTGTTTTCTCTTGGATGCTACAGCGGCGAGACGATCACGGTCGTTTCTCACCTGAAGGGCGGATGCGTAGTTTCCATCAAAGACGGGCGGTACAACATCGACAATCAGTTGGCGGAAGCCATCATCATTTGAATGGCTGAAAACAATCTGCTGATTGTTTTTTGTCTGAAGGTTAGCGAACGCTAACTATCGCTGTTACTTGATCCGAATGGATTAAATATAAGTAATACTTTAGAGGAGGACTCCTATATGAGAATTGCTTTAACCGGCAACCCGAACTCCGGTAAAACTACCATGTACAACGCTCTGACCGGACGAAATGAAAAGGTTGGTAACTGGGCAGGTGTTACCGTAGAAAAGAAAGAACACCCCATTAAAAAGGCATAC
>CAYQBT010000078.1:0-7217 GCA_964415775.1 uncultured Lachnospiraceae bacterium | reverse complement strand
GACCAAGCGCCTGTGCGAGCGGATCATTCAGTGCCGCACCGAAAGCAGCACCTCGTTTGCCGCTGTTCGCTTCGGCAATGTGCTCGGCTCCAACGGCTCGGTCATTCCGCTGTTCCAGCGGCAGATCGAAGCGGGCGGACCGATCACCATTACCGACAGGCGCATCATCCGCTATTTCATGACCATCCCCGAGGCAAGCCAGCTTGTCCTACAGGCAGGCGCCATGGCCGAGAGAGGCGAGCTCTTCGTGCTCGACATGGGCAAGCCTGTCAAGATCATCGAGCTTGCCGAAAACATGATCCGCCTGTCCGGACTTATCCCGTATGAGGATATCGACATCGTAGAGGTGGGGCTCCGCCCGGGCGAAAAGCTCTATGAGGAACTGCTGATCCACACCGAACGTCTGCACAAGACCGACAACAACCTGATCTATATCGAGCATGACGCGCCGTCTACGCGCGGCGAGATCGAGAGCGCGATCGAGCGTCTGTGCACGCTCTGCCGCACCGACCGTGCGATCGGCGCGGATGCGGTAAAAGCCGTTCTGCACGAAATGGTGCCGACCTACCACGATCCCGAGGAGGTCAATATCACCGCCGAGACTGCACCGGAAATGCAAACCTGCAAGTAACAGTAGGGTGCCCGTATGGGCACCCTACTGTTATATTTGCCCTTTCGGGCAAGTGATATTGCTTCGCAGTGATATATTCGCTGCCGCGAATGTGATATGTTTGGCGCGTTGGCAATAGGGATTATGTACCGCACCACCACGCGTCATTCTGAGCAGAGCGACGGCGTAGTCGAAGTTTTGCCCCACAAGATCCAAACGCTATCGCGTTTGCCCTGCGGGTTTCGACTCCGCTCCGCTTCGCTCAAGATGACAGCGTGGGGCAAAACCGCCGTAGGCGGAATCTCGTGGTGGTGCTCACAATAGAAAAAAGTCGTCTCCCCGAGACGACTTTCTCATTTTTTATTGCATCTTTAGTACAAGATCGGCATTTTCCTGCACGCGGTACTCTGCAAGATACGCTTCCTCCATGGGAATCCAGCGTGCGCGGAACATCTCCGCCATTTTTTCACCGTTGCGGTGCAGGATGCGCCGCATCTGCGTTTCGGGATCCACATCGAGGAAGATCTTGAGATCCGCATAGTCACCGAACTCCGGATGCAGGCTGTACGCGCCCTCTACGATGCGATACGCGGATGCCGCCACCTCCCTTTGTCCGTCCAGCGCCATTTTTCCGCAGTCGAAGATGCGGTAGGCGAAACGCTCCCGACCGTTCAGGTACGGAAGTACCTCCTCCGAGAAGCGTTCATAGTGTACATTTCCGCCCGGCTCGGCAAACCGCTCCTCGCTACGCAGCTCGGGCGGCAAAAAGAAATCATCCATATGCACGACCGATCCGCCAAGGATATCCGACAGCATTGCCGCCGCCGTGGATTTGCCCGCAGCCGCTCTGCCGTCCAGCGCGATCACTCTCGCGCGATCGGTCTTTGCGAGTGCGGCGATTCTTTCCAGAATCGGCAAAACTCCCATGAAAAAACGGCTGACAATACGGTAGTGCGGCCGCTCCGCCGCACGGTAGACCTCGCTGTGATGCACCGCGGGCATACCGCTTGCCTTATAGCTCTCGACATACGCATCAAAAGCGGGACTTTGCAACAGTTGCGCCGCAATTCCGAGATGTTCGGGCAAAACCTGCTCGCCGATGCGGAGGGGACAGACCGAGTGCGTGAACATATAAAACAGCCATTCGGGCGGCATTCCGCTCGCCTTCCACGCCGCAAAGTTTACGCGGCAGATCTCAGGGGAAATCTGCTCATACAGATGACCTGCTACAGGCTCAACCGCGTCAAATTCCTGATAAAAATACTTCTCTGCCGCCGAAAAGTCGGTCAGAAGATGCTCCGCACCGTGCGCCGCCTGATAGCATAGCTTCGCCACATCCTGCGGCTGCATCGAGGGATGCAACAAAATCTGCTCTTGCAGATAAACTTCAAATTCCATCATAGCCCTCCCCCAAAATTCGTGTTCCTTGTAGGGGACGGCGCCCCGACGTCCCGCATCCCACGCATCAGATCACCTTTGCTTTTCGCAGCGCCACCAGAATAACAGGAATAAGGATAAGCTGCAACACGATTCCCGGCCATGCGGTAACAAAATAGCTCATGATCCACATCTGCGCCGTAAATGTACCCGGCATAAAGATCCATGCCTTTGCCGCTCCCGCCGCGACTCTGCCAAGCAGCATCGCGCAAAGCAGGCGAAGGTATACATACGGCATATATTTTTTTACGCGGCAGGGATAAAAGCCGAATCCGCTCGCAAAACCGTATACCGCAAGTTCGACCAGCATCGGCGGCAGATAACCCATCGGCGGCATCTGCGTAATGACGCTCGAAAGGAACGGACCGGCAAGCCCCGCAACAAGCCCGTATTTCCAGCCGCAGATGAGTCCGCACAGCAGCACGGGAATATGCATCGGGCTGAAAATGCTGCCACCGTCCGGAATGAGGTGGAAGACATACGGCAAAACCACGCACAGTGCTATACACAGCGCGGTGATGATCATCTTTTTCGTAGAAGTTTTCATCGCAAAATCCTACTTCCCTATCCAAAAGCAAGAGGAATGCTCCTAAAAGACCATTCCTCTTATGCAAAATTACTTCAGTTCAATAATCGAAGCGTCCCACATAGCAGGTGCCTCGTAGCCGAGGAGGTTGACGGTGGTCGCCGCAACGTTCGACAGACCGAACTCGCCGGTGTCTTCCTTTACGGTGTACGCGCCGCTTGAGAAGTTGTCATAGAGAATGCAGGGTACGCGGTTGAGCGTGTGGCTGGTCTTGGACTTCATGGAGCCGTCTTTGCCGAGCTTCAGCTCGCCCTTTTTATCCAGCTCATACATTTCGTCCGCATTGCCGTGGTCAGCGGTGATGATCGCCGCACCGTGCAGCTTGTCTACGACCTTGAGGATACGCGCGAGGCAAAGATCAAGCGCCTCCATCGAGCACTGGGTAGCCACAAAGTTGCCGGTGTGACCGACCATGTCGCCGTTCGGGAAGTTGACGCGCAGGCAACGGTACTTGCCGCTCTCGAGGCATTCGATCAGCTTGTCGGTGATCTCCGCGCACTTCATCCACGGGCGCTGCTCAAAGGGAACTACATCCGAGGGGATCTCGATATAGGTCTCCAGCGCGTCGTCAAACTTGCCGCTTCTGTTACCGTTCCAGAAGTAGGTAACGTGACCGTATTTCTGCGTCTCGGAGATCGCAAGGATCGAAACGCCGCTACCCGTGAGGTACTCACCCATGGTGTTGGTAATTTCGGGGGGATTCACGAGGAAATTCTGCGGAATATGCAGGTCGCCGTCGTACTCGAGCATGCCTGCGTATACCACCTTGGGGTAACGAACGCGGTCAAAGTGGCTGAAATCCGCATCGTCAAACGCCTTTGAGATCTCGATCGAGCGGTCGCCGCGGAAGTTGAAGAACACAACGCTGTCGCCGTCGTTTACGGTGCCCACCGGCACGCCGTTTTCCGCGATGACGAACGCGGGAAGATCTTGGTCGATCACGCCGAGCTCTCGACGGTAAGTCTCCACCGCCTCGTGCGCACTTGCAAACTGTCTGCCCTCGCCGAGCACGTGGGTCTTCCAGCCTGCCTCTACCATCTTCCAGTTTGCTTCGTAGCGGTCCATGGTGATCTGCATGCGTCCGCCGCCGCTTGCGATCTTGATATCAAAGTTTGCATCGCGGAGGTCTGCGAGGTAGCTCTCAAAGGGATCAATATACTCAAATGCGCTGGTCTCGCCAACGTCACGGCCGTCAATGAGGATGTGGATGCGCACGCGGGATACGCCCTCTGCCTTTGTCTGCTTGATCATGGCTTTCAGGTGGTCGATGTGCGAGTGCACGTTGCCGTCCGAGAACAGACCGAGGAAATGCAGAGTGGAGCCGTTTTCCTTTACGTTGCCGATCAGCTTCTTCCAGGTCTCTCCTGCAAACATCTTGCCGCTCTCGATCGACTGGGACACCAACTTTGCACCCTGTGCGAATACCTGTCCGGCGCCGAGCGCGTTGTGACCGACCTCGGAGTTGCCCATGTCATCGTCACCGGGCAGACCAACGGCAGTACCGTGTGCCTTCAGCTTGACCATGGGGTATTTTTCCATCAGCATATCGAGGGTGGGCGTGTTTGCCGCCGCAACTGCGTTTGCCGCATTTGCCGCCGTCAGACCGACACCGTCCATTACGATCGTCAGAACCGGGCCCCGAGCGCCCTTAAAACTTGCTTTGTTCAGCTTCGCTTCCATTATATATCTCCTTAGAATTATTTCCTAAATAAATATTATAGCAAAAAATATGCGTTTTTCAATAGGTTTGTTAAAATTCCATCACAGTTCCCCTATCGAAAACAGTACATTTTTTGCATCTATCGAAAGTAGTCCGTAGGTAAACCGACCGTCCCGCGGTGCACCGATACTGCCGGGATTGAACAGATGCACGCCGCTCTCCGGATCGTACGCCTCGTGTGCGATATGCGTATGCCCGTAGAGCACAATGTCGCATCCCTTCTCCTTGGCGGCAGTAAGCAATCGGCTTCGCCCGTATTTTACGTCGCGCGTGTGTCCGTGGCAAAGGAAGAGTCGGTGTCCCGCGATCTCCAGTACAAGCTCGTCCTCCTGTACGCCGTCGAGAAAGGTGTCACAGTTGCCGCGTACCGCGACAAACGCCGCACGCGGCGCGGCTTCCCGCAATATATCCAGATGCCGGCATCCGTCCCCGAGGAACAGAACCGTCTTACATTCGGGATGCATCTTCACCGCCTCCACCGCATAGCGGTAACGAGCGTGTATGTCGGATAAAATCAAAATATGTTCCATAGTATCTGACGCAGGAAAACCTTTTTATAAAAAGGTTTTCCCACACCCTTTCCAAAAATTTTGAAAAGTGAACGGGTATGCAAATTTACTTTTTTCAAAAGTTTTACGGGGGCGTGGGGACGCTTTTACAAAAGCGCCCCCATACTCCCTTACTTCAGCGAAGTTTTTCTTTCAAATACTGCCCCGTGTACGAGCCTGCGACTTTGGCGACTTCCTCGGGGGTCCCCTCGGCGACGACTCTGCCGCCGCCGTCACCGCCCTCGGGGCCGAGGTCAATGATGTGGTCGGCGATCTTGATCATGTCGAGATTGTGCTCGATCACGACCACGGTGTTGCCGCCGTCGCAGAGACGGTTCAGCACCTCAATGAGCTTGGCAACATCGGCTGTGTGTAGTCCCGTGGTCGGCTCATCGAGGATATAGATCGTTCTGCCGGTCGAACGCTTGGAGAGCTCAGTGGCAAGCTTGACGCGCTGTGCCTCGCCGCCCGAAAGGGTGGTGGAAGACTGCCCGATCTTGACATAGCCGAGACCAACATCGTAAAGCGTCTTCATCTTGCGCTGGATCGCGGGAACGCCCGCGAAGAATTCAATCCCCTCTTCCACCGTCATTTCGAGCACCTCGTAGATGTTCTTATCCTTATATTTGACCTCCAGCGTCTCGCGGTTATAGCGTCTGCCGCCACAGACGTCACACTTGACGTACACGTCCGGCAAAAAGTGCATCTCGATGCACTTTACGCCGTCACCCTCGCAGGCTTCACAGCGTCCGCCCTTGACGTTGAACGAGAAGCGTCCCGACTTATAGCCGCGCGCCTTTGCCTCGCGCGTTTTGGCAAACAGCTCGCGGATGTCCGAAAACACGCCTGTGTAGGTCGCGGGATTCGAGCGCGGCGTGCGCCCGATCGGGCTCTGGTCGATGCAGATGACCTTGTCGAGTGCGCCCACGCCCTCGATCTTGTCATGGTCACCGGGGAATGTGATCGCGCGGTTCAGCGTCGCCGCAAGGCTCTCGTAGAGGATCGAGTTGACCAGCGAGGACTTGCCGCTGCCCGAAACACCGGTCACCGCGACAAATTTACCAAGCGGGAACGTAACGTCAATATTTTTCAGGTTGTGCTCCCTTGCGCCGCGCACCGTGAGGAATGCTCCGTTGCCCTTGCGCCGCTCGGCCGGCACGGGTATGCTCTTTCTGCCCGCAAGATAGTCGCCCGTGATCGACTCCTTGCACTTTGCCACCTCCATAGGCGTGCCCGCGGCGCAGACCTTGCCGCCATGGATGCCCGCACCGGGTCCGATGTCTACGACATAGTCTGCCGCACGCATGGTGTCTTCGTCATGCTCCACAACCACGACCGTGTTGCCGAGATCGCGCAGTTTGCGGAGAGTGGCGATCAGCTTGTCGTTGTCCCGCTGATGCAGACCGATGCTCGGTTCATCGAGAATATACAGCACGCCGACCAGCGACGAGCCGATCTGCGTGGCAAGGCGAATGCGCTGTGCCTCGCCGCCCGAAAGCGTGCCCGCCTTGCGCGCAAGGTCGAGGTACTCCAGACCGACGCTGCAAAGGAAGGAAAGGCGCGCGCGGATCTCCTTTACAATCTCGGACGCAATCTGCTCCTTTTCGGGATCGAGCACGAGATTCTCCACAAATTCGAGCATTTTGTCGATCGGGAGCAGGCAGATCTCATGGATATTCTTGCCGCCGACCGTGACCGACAGCATCATTTTATTGAGGCGTCCGCCGCCGCACTCGGGGCAGACCTGCTCTTCGAGCATGCTTTCGTAATATTCAAGACCGTAGCTCTCGCGGCGGCGGTCGATCATAGGAATGATGCCCTCAAACGCGACCGTCTGGTGATGCGCGGTGCCGCCGAAATAACGGGTAACCTTGTAGAGCTCCTTGCCCGTACCGTAGAGCAGCGCGTTCATCGCCGTCTTGGTGAAGGTATTTAAGGGCTGATCGAGCGTAAAGCCGAACTTTCTGCCGACCGCTTCGATGAGCGGACCGTTCCAGCTCTCCTCCTCCATGGTTTTAAAGCCGTTGCAGGCGATACCGCCCTCGCGGAGCGAAAGCGATTTGTCGGGCATGAGCTTCTTCTCAGAAACGCGCGTCAGCGCACCGAGTCCCGAGCAGCGCGGGCAAGCGCCGCTCGGCGCATTGAACGAAAACATACGCGGCTCCAGCTCGCCAAAGCTGATGCCGTGCTCCTCGCAGGCATATTTCAGTGAGTAATCAAACTCCTGCTCGTCTCCCTCGCGCGGCATGGTGACCACGCGGACAAGTCCGTCGGTGAGGTTCACCGCCGTCTCCACCGAGTCCCCGATCCGCGTGC
>CAYQBT010000077.1:0-7237 GCA_964415775.1 uncultured Lachnospiraceae bacterium | reverse complement strand
AAGCGGTAAGGCAGAGGTCTGCAAAACCTTTATTCCCCAGTTCGATTCTGGGTGGCGCCTCCAGAACGAAAAAAGCACCCATTCGGGTGCTTTTTTCGTTCTGGAGACGCCACCCCACTGCGGACCGGTCTTGTCGCCGTAGGCGAACAAGTCCGGTCCGCATTCGCCGCCCGAAGATCGGAAAGCGACTCGCGTAAGCGAGGCATTCTCCAGGCGCAGGGCGAGCGAATTCTCGCCCGCAGGCGAGATTCCGGGATTGCTTTTTTATTGCGCGTGTGATAGAATATTAGGCGAGAAAAACATGAAAGGCAGTATGCTATGAAGAAAGGCATTTTCAATGGCAATATAAAGCATGCGTATATTTCATCTATTTGGGTTTCAATCATACTGGTTGCTTTCATCGGTGCCGGCGTAGGGACTTTACTGTTATATGCTGCTTTGCAAAAAGAACCGGGATCTGCAGATCGATGTGGCATTCTGATCTTCAGCGTGTTTGCATACTTGTATGGTGTATTGTTTCCGGCACTCGCTGTATTTGCGATAAGAAAGTATCCTAAGTATCCCAGATTGCGAAAGATGTGCTTTAATTCCGACTATTATTTTGTCGGTAATGATACAAAAGAGTTTCACGGACATGGTCGAGGCAGAGCTGCTTTTTATACGGCCGCGCAACTGGCAGAGCAAAATACGGGATTGGAAAATATAAAATATCCTAAAAAATATAAGGTTTACATTGTTTTGACCATTATAGGGATCGTTTTGATGTTTGCGTATTTGGCATTTACATATATAGCTTTAGAGAACATGGATATGTTGCCGAAAGCGTTTCAACGCGAGGAAGTTATTTTTGCGGCGTTGATTATATTGGAAGTATTCAATATGATTTTGTCATTTGTATTTGCATTCCGTGTTAAGAATATACGCAAGGCCACGATTGACGAATACAGAAAGAAATGAACTTTTCATAAAGCAGTTTTGCCACACAAAAAGCACCCATGCGGGTGCTTTTTCTTGCCTTTGCATGCGGCGGGAGCAAGTGCAACGCCCTACGAGTAGGCGCGTGCGTGGTTCCGGCTTGCCATTCCCGCGACTGTATGCTATACTGTGTATATAAAACTTTCCACACAGAAAGGAAAACATCATGTCGGAACTTTTGGAAATCACGATGATCTTGAGCTTTGGCTGCTCCTGGCCGCTCAATGTGATCAAGTCGTACAAGGCACGTACCACGAAGGGGAAAAGCTTAGCCTTTTTACTGCTGATCTTCTTTGGATACATAGCCGGAATTGCGTCCAAGCTGGTGAACGAGGTATATATGGCGAATTTCGCCGATAAATGGTACGTACTGTTTTTCTATGTGCTGAATATATCCATGGTCAGCGCGGATATTCTGCTCTATTTCCGAAACCTGCACCTCGACCGCAAAAACGCCTGAATCTGCGAAAAATACTTTTTTCGCCGTTTGATAGTACAGAAAGGCGGTTGGATACATGACCAAAGAGGTTCTGACAAAAGAGAATATTCAAAAGGATGTTCTGGCATATGTAAAGCGGATTGCAGATGCCAAGGGCTCCTATCTTTTAGATATTGGTGTTTACTCGATGATTCTGCTCATCCTCCTTGCATGTGCCGGAGCTTGGCAGATTGCGCTGCCGTTTGCGCTCGTTCCGATCATTTCCTTCTTACGGTACATTCCCTGGTGGCGTGCCGCGCGGGAAGAGCGAGGCGAGGCTTCGCAAGGGGAGTTTACCATCGTCAGAGAAAAACTTTCCCATATCGCGGAGGAAACGATCTACGAGCCGCGTTATCTGGGAAGATATACGCGAAATATGCACAGCGTCCGATTCTTGTATTTTCCGTGTGGGCAGTGGCGGATCCAGCCGAGAAATTACACATGGAGCAAAACCTTTTACATGAGCGGACAGGGCGTTGAGAACACCTCGCTTGTCGGAGACGAGTTCTATATTGCGATCGTGAACAGCACGCAGGAGATCTGCGCGGTATACAACACCAAGTTTTTTACGTACACGGATAACGATTGATCGACGCACGGCATAGGAGGGCGGCATGGGAAAGACGAAGAAGAAAAACAAAAAGAAAAGATACGCAAAGCAGGCGGAGGTATCCCCCGCGATGTGCATCTTGGGCGCGGCTTTTGGCTTTTTTATGACTGTCGTTTTCGTTTTTTGGGGGCAGTATACGCCGATCGATCGCGTGTCCGCGGAGCGGTATTCGGGCATGTTTGAGACGTACGAAACCTCGTATGCGGGGAAGCACAGTGAACATATCGACATCTATTTTGCGGATGGCGGCAAGCATACGGTGCATTTTTCGGCTGTCGATCTGGAACTGGAAGAGAAACTGCAGCAGCTATCCAAAGGCGATTTCTTAACGGTGCTCGTACATCCGGAGGAGTTATATGTCGTGGAGATCCGTTCCGAGCACGGTGAGATCTTGAATCTGGAGCATGCGCAGGCGTGCCTGCAAGGGGAAGCCAGAGGCTTTTTAGGACTCGGGATCGCAACCTTTTGCATGGCGGTATTTTTAACGATCTACGGCGTGTACGGCATCGTGCAGGAGAAGAAGCGCGATACGAGACGGCATTCCGCACATAACAGTTGATATTTGTATGCATACGTGCTATACTGAGTATGGATAACGATTGACTACGGACGGAGGAGCTATGAAGAAACTTCGATTTTGGGGATACATGGTATGCTTTGCAATGCTGCTCACCCTTGTGCTTGCCGCTTCGACTAAGGTGGATGCCGAGAACAACACGACCTATACGCTGGACGCAGACGGCACGCTGACCGTCTATTGCGAGGGCGTATGTAACGGCGTGCCGCTCACCGAGGCGGAATGGGAAAACGTAAAAACCATCGTTTTTGCCGAGGGTGTGACCGAGATCGGAGACGATGCGCTTGGCGCATATTGGAACTATACGCCGACGATGCGCTATACTTCGGTTACATTGCCGGAGGGATTGCAAACGGTTGGCGACTATGCATTTATGTCGGTGAAAACGCTGACCGAGGTACATCTGCCGGACAGCCTTACCGAGATCGGTTACGGTGCATTTGCCGAATGCGGTATTACCGAGGTGACGATTCCTAAAGGCGTTACCTCGTTGACGGAAGCGGAATTCTGCGGCAATCCGTTGACCTCGGTCATTTTTCACGAGAATTTTACCGAGCTTGGAGAGTTTGCATTTTCCGGCACGGCGCTTGAAACGGTTGCATTGCCCGATTCCTTGACTAAGATCGGTTCGCGCGCCTTTGCGCATTGTGAAAAACTGCGTTCGGTGACGATTCCTGAGGGCGTGACTGCGATTGGAGCATATGCGTTTTGGGATTGCGGTGCTTTGGAGAAGATGGCACTGCCGTCTACCCTGATGGCGATTGACGGAACCTTTGTCTGGGAGGCTAGTCCCGAACTGCAGATCACTTTGCGTGCGGGAAGTGACAGTTTTTTAATCGAGGCGGATATTCTGTATTCGGCAGATAAGACCGCTCTGGTGCGGTATCCCGCGTACAAGAAAGAGGCCTCATTCTCCGTGCCGGATAGCGTGACGGAAATTTACCCGATGGCTTTTTACGGTTGCAAAAATCTTCAAGAGATCCTCTTGCCCGATGGGCTCAAAACCATTGGCGGCATGGCGTTTAGCGGTTGTGATGCTCTGCAGAAGATCACCATTCCGGAAAGTGTAGAGAAGTTTGGAGAGGTTGGGATACACGGAGGCGTACCGGAGTACTCCGGCATTGGCTTTGGCCCTGTGAATGCCTTTTATGAAAGCGGTCTTCAGGAGATTGTTGTACGCAGTCGCACAGCCGATGCTACAGCGTGGTATCTGTACGAGTCGTGGTTGCCTGAGGGTGTGATACTGTATTGCTACGAATATTCCGCGACCGATCTTGGCGACAAAGATGCGCGCAAGGAATACGGCGTGACGGATCCCCCCTATACCATCCGGTATCTGGAGGAGAACAACACGACCTATACGCTGGACGCAGACGGCACGCTGACCGTCTATTGCGAGGGCGTATGTAACGGCGTGCCGCTCACCGAGGCGGAATGGGAAAACGTAAAAACCATCGTCTTTGCCGAGGGTGTGACCGAGATCGGAGAGGCGGCGTTTGCGTATTTGGACGTAATCGAGGTCGTGCTCCCGAAGGGTATGACCGTGCTTGGCTACGGGGCGTTTTATGAATGCACCGAGCTTGCGTCGGTGACGCTTCCCGAAACGCTGCTTGAGATCGGCGAGTATGCTTTTTGTCATACGGCGATCGAGTCGATCAAGCTCCCCGCTTCCCTGAACAAGATCGGTGGCGCGGCTTTTGCCGAATGCTACAACTTGCGTTCGCTCACGGTGCCCGAGGGTGTTTTGACGCTCGGCAGTGCGGTGCTTTGGGGCTGCGGCGCATTGCAAGAGCTTTATTTGCCTGCAAGTCTGACGAGCATCGGCGAAAGTGCTTTCCGCGATACGGATCCTGCACTGCGCGTTCGGCTGTCCGCCGATAATGCGCATTACTGCACCTTGGACGATGTACTTTTTACCAAGGACATGAAAACCTTGGTGCGTTATCCTGCGTATAAGACCGATACTGCCTACACCGTGCCTGACGGCGTGGAAACGATCTTCGGTGAGGCGTTTTACGGTGCGAAAAGCCTCGTGTCGCTGACGTTGCCCGCGGGGCTGAAGACCATTGGCGGCAAGGCGTTTGCAGACTGTAAAAATCTGAAAAAGATCGTGATTCCCGAAAGTGTGACCGCTCTTGGAACCGTGGGTGCAGCTCTTCGCGTCCCACAATTTGCGATGTCGGGCAACTACAGCATGGGACCTTTTGGTGACAGCTGCTTTGCAGAGATCGTAGTGCTTAGCCGCACGGTAGATGTCACTGCTTCTCGTTGGGGAGACATGCATATTCCTGCAGGTGTAAAGATTTATTGCTATCATTATTCCGAGACGGATAAAGGGGCGCGGCAGGCGAAGGAAGTACGTGCCATGCCCGAGTTTACCCTTGCATACCTCGATGAGGATCACGAGCACAGCTATACCGAGCAGATCACGGTGGAGCCGAGTTGTACCGCAGAGGGAGAAAAGGTGCGTACCTGTTCCATCTGCGGCTGGACGGAGACCGAGGGGATCGCAAAGCTCGAGCACACGATCGGAGAACCGAAGATCACGCCTGCGACCTGTATATACGAGGGGGAAAAGCTGTTCACCTGCACGGGATGCACGTATAGCTATTCCGAAAAACTCCCGAAAGTGGAGCATCCGTATCCGAAGTGGGATCTTTCCAATATCAGCTGTGTCGAAAGCAACGTCAGCCGAAAGTGTGCGTATTGCGGCAGAATACAGACGATGAACCTGTGTGGCAATCTGCATGCGTACGGCGCGTGGGAACAGACGAAAAAGCCGACGCTTGGTGCGGTCGGCGAGGAGCAGTGCGTTTGCACCGCCTGCGGCGATGTGCAGGTGCGCGAGGTTCCCGAAATGTCTGTTTCGGAGGTTATCACGCCGTATGTGTATATATTGGATGCGCTGCTTGTCGTGATTTTGCTCGTATTGCTGCTGCGGAAAAAGAAATCGTAGGTGCGAACTGCGTTCGCCCGCACCGCGCCGCGGCATTTTTTCATTTGTCATTCTGAGCAAAGCGAAGAATCTGCAAGCCGCAAGGCTTGTCTTTTTAGACGCCGCTCCTGCGGCGCAGATCCTTCGGCAAGCCTCAGGATGACAGGGGGGACAACATTAAGCCGCGGCAAAGCGGGCGATTCGTGAATCGCCCCTACAAAATGCCATTTTGCATTATCGCCACGCCAACACACCGATCTGCGCATTACCGTTACATATACCAAAAGAGCCAAGCGATGCTTGGTTCTTTTGGGTATATCACACAAGATTCACACCCAAAATGTTGCTTTTGTATGAAAAATATGCTACAATAAGATGTTATTATAACCGCAAAGGAGTTTTACGATGTTAAAGGTCGAAAACTTAGTCAAAAAGTACGGCAATGCAACGGCACTTGCCGGCATCAGCTTTTCGGTGGCGAAGGGCGAGATCGTGGGATTTCTCGGTCCGAACGGCGCGGGAAAATCCACCGCGATGAATATCGTCACCGGCTACATATCCTCCAATGTCGGCAAGGTATATGTGGACGGCATTGAAATTTTAGAAAACCCCACCGCGGCGAAGAAAAAGATCGGCTATTTGCCTGAGCAGCCGCCGCTCTACATGGAGATGACGGTGGGCGAATACCTCGACTTTGTCTATGAGCTTCGCGGCTGTGAACTGCCGCGTGCACAGCACCTTGCGGACATCTGCGAGGTCGTCAAGATCTCGGATGTGCGCGGAAGAGTCATCCGCAATCTTTCCAAGGGCTACAAGCAGCGCGTGGGCATCGCGGCGGCGCTCATCGGCAATCCGCCGCTCGTTATTCTGGACGAGCCTACGGTAGGACTTGATCCGAAGCAGATCATCGAGGTGCGCAATCTGATCCGTATGCTTGGCCGCGACCATACGGTCATCCTTTCCACGCATATTCTCTCCGAGGCACAGGCGGTCTGCGACCGTATGGTCATCATTGACCACGGACGCATCGTTGCCGACGGCAAGACCGAGGAGATCAACCAGTTTATTCAGGACAACCGCCGCTACAAGGTCACCATCGCGGGACCGCAGGCGGAGGTGCTTGCTATTCTCAAAAAGCTGCCGGGCGTGGTTGCCTGTGAGCCGCTTAGCGAGCGGGACGGTGACGCGATCGCCTTTGCGATCGAGGCAAAGAGCGGCATCGACATCCGCAAGGCGATGTTCTATGCACTCGCCGAGAAGAATTACCCGCTGATGGGACTCGAGGTGATCGGCATGAGCCTTGAGGACATCTTCATCAAGCTTGTGGACAAGGAGGGCGTATAATGTTTGCGATTTATAAAAGAGAGATGCGCTCCTACTTTGTCAGCGCTGTCGGATATGTCTTTCTTGCGGTCATCGTTGCGCTGAGTGCGGTTGCGTTCTCGCTGACGACGCTGCTTTCCTATTCGAACGATGTTTCGACCTATTTCACGATCATGCTCTTTATTCTCATGGTTGCACTGCCCGTGCTCACCATGAAGCTCTTTTCCGAGGAGCGGAAGTTAAAGACCGAGCAGCTTCTGCTCACCTCGCCGGTCTCGATCGGCGGCATGGTTGCAGCAAAGTTCTTTGCGGCTTTCACCGTATTTTTCGGTGCAAACC
>CAYQBT010000076.1:0-7327 GCA_964415775.1 uncultured Lachnospiraceae bacterium | reverse complement strand
GCCGTTTTGCTGGATGTTATCCATTCGCACGCGGTCAAAAATACCGCCGAGGGCATTAACGAGTTCGACGGCACCGATCATCAGTTCTTCCACGTGGGCGGGCGCGGGGAGCATCCCGCATGGGGCACCAAACTTTTCAATTATAGCAAGAACGAGGTCATCCATTTTCTGCTCTCCAACCTCAAATTCTGGATGGAAGAGTATCACTTTGATGGCTTCCGCTTTGACGGCATCACCTCGATGATCTATCACGATCACGGACTGGGCGCGGCATTTACCGACTACAGCAAGTATTTTTCGCTGAACACCGATACCGAGGCGATCACCTATCTGCAGCTTGCAAACGAGCTGATCCGCGAGGTCAATCCGAACGCGCTCACGATCGCAGAGGATATGTCGGCGATGCCGGGCATGTGCCTTCCGATCGAGGACGGCGGCGTTGGCTTTGACTACCGCCTTGCCATGGGCATTCCCGATATGTGGATCAAGCTGCTCAAAAATTGCCGTGACGAGGACTGGAATATGTACCACATCTGGCACGAGCTTTCCAGCCACCGCCCGATGGAAAAGTATGTCGGCTATGCCGAATCGCACGATCAGGCTTTGGTCGGCGATAAGACCATCATTTTCCGTATGTGTGATGCGGCGATGTATACCGATATGGCAAAGGATTCGCAAAGTCCGATCATCGACCGCGGAATTGCACTGCACAAGATGATCCGTCTTGTCACGCTTTCGCTCGGCGGTGATGGATACCTCAACTTTATGGGCAACGAATTCGGTCACCCCGAATGGATCGACTTCCCGCGGGAGGGCAACGGTTGGAGCCATTATTACTGCCGCCGACAGTGGCATCTTGCCGATGACAAGAACTTAAAATATGAGTGGCTACTCGAGTTTGATAAGGCAATGCTCTCTCTTGCGCAGGATAAAAAGATCTTCCCGAAGGCTTCTCGCAATCTGTACATTGATGATGAGGCCAAGGTGCTCGTGTACGAACGCGGCGGCGTGATCTTTGCGATGAATTTCCATCCTACGAATTCCTATGACGGTTGCTTTGTCCGCACGCTTTCCGTGGGAGAGTATATGCCGATCCTTTCCACCGATGAGGAGCGATTCGGCGGTTGGAACCGTATTCAGATGGATATGACCTACACTGCGGAGAAAACAGGAAAGCGGGAATACGGCTTTAAGATGTATCTGCCCGCTCGCACCGCCGTTTGCCTTGTGAAAAAGAAGTAACGGCTCCGGCGACCGAAAGATCGGATAGAGCGTTCGGTCGCCCTTTTGTATGCTTCCATAAAAGATCAACAAAAGTTCACTTTACAAATTTGTCGATCGGTAGTATAATGATATAGACGAAAGGATCGCTGCTACGAGGTTTGATGTTTATATCCGCACGGCGAGAAGAAGGACTGTATGCAAGACATTAAAGGTATTGTTGCTAAAAATATAACAGAGCTCCGGTTGCTCAATAATATGACACAACTTGAGCTTGCGGAAAAACTGAATTATTCGGATAAGACGATCTCCAAGTGGGAGCGTGGCGAGTCTTCCCCTGACATCACTGTTTTGGTGGAGATCGCGGAGCTGTTCGGTGTCACGCTTGATTATCTCGTGCGGCGGGAAGTCATAGAGGAAGCTGTCAAAGAGAAGCAGCAAACGGACACAAAGTACAATCATCGTGCCATTGCCTACATCTCCGAAGGTGTGGTTTGGTGTATTGCGGTCGTTGCGTTTATCATTACCTCCCTGATCGCGGAAGATGCGACTTTTCAGTGGCTTTATTTTGTATATGCGTTGCCGATCGTTATGATCGTGCGTCTGGTATTTAATTCGATTTGGTTTAATCCGCGGCATAATTATTGGATCATTTCGCTTTTGATGTGGTCGGTACTTGCGACGATACATATGACATTCCGTTTTTTTCACGTGCAAATCGGTTTGATCTATTTGCTCGGTGTTGCAGGGCAGATCATCATTGTCCTGTGGTCGTTTGTCAAAAAGCCAAGGAAACGCTGAATATTGCATTTTTGCACTCTGTTTTTGCTAAACAGAGTGCTTTTTCTTTACTCTACGAATTGTAGAGTCGGCGGTAGAGAGACTCTACGGGGGAAAAACGAGGAGTAGAGACGTTTCTCGGAAGAGTAGGTTGGTATCCGCGCGGGTAATGAGTATACTGATAGGTAAAGGAGGTGTTGCTTTGAATATTCTATATTGCGGCGATACGAATGTATGCGCGGGGATATTTTTGTCTGCGCTTTCGATGAGTAAGCATACGAGCCGTCCGTTGCATATCTATATTTTTACGGCATATATAGAGCACCACAGAGCCATTCCTTCACAATTTGCTGACGCTCTTGAAAACAAGATAAAAGAGTATAATTCTAAAAGCAGTGTTTCTCTGTTCGATATCAGTGAAGTGTTCGAGACGTATTTGCCGTATGCCAATATGGGGACACGGTTTACACCGCTTTGCATGCTTAGACTGTTTGCAGATCTGGTGCCGCAAATTCCGGATAAGATTTTATACTTAGATGCCGACGTTTTGATTCGAGCCGATTGCAGTGCTCTTTATGATCTGGATATTCTGGATGCGGAGATCGCAGGTGTCCCGGATCGATACGGCAAATGGTTTTTCGGAAATGTGTTGCTGCACGACTATCTGAATTCGGGTGTATTGTTGCTCAATATGCGGAAGATCCGCGCAAGCGGGCTGTTCTCGGAATGCAGGACGTTGTGTCGGGATCGCAAAATGTTTATGCCCGACCAAACCGCGCTCAACAAACTGGCAAGAAAGAAAAAACTGCCCCGAAAGTATAATGAGCAGGGGAAGATCCGTTCGGATACTGTTTGCAAGCATTTTACCACTTTTTTTCGTGTCTTTCCGTATATTCACCCTGTTACGGTCAAGCCATGGGAGTATGAAAAATTGCACAGTGAGCTTGGTATTACCGAGTTTGATGATATCATAGAGGAGTTTAAAAGGAGTACATTTTATGCAAAAGGAAATCCCGATTTTTTTTACAATTGACGATGCCTACGCGCCTTTTCTCGCCGTTGCGCTGCATTCTGCAATCCAAAATGCAAGTGCGGACAGGGAGTACCGAGCGATCGTTTTATACCAAGGGCTCAGCGATCGCAATATTGCAAAGCTGCAGGCACTTGCAACCTCGAATTTTAAGATCGAGTTCATCCCGATCAAGGTCAATTTCGACGCGCTGGATGATCGAATGAGCAATCGGCTTCGTTGCGATTACTTCACGCTCACAATCTATTTTCGGATCTTTATCCCGGCATTGTTTCCGCAGTATGACAAAGGAATCTATGTAGACAGCGACGTGGTTCTGACAGCGGATATTGCAAGGCTGTTCGATACAGAGATCGGCGACAATCTGCTTGGTGCGTGTAACGATCTTTCTATTGCGGATATTCCCGCGCTTGTGGCATATACCGAAAATGCTGTGGGAGTGAAAAAGGAAGAGTACATCAATTCCGGCGTACTGCTGATGAATTTGAAAAAACTGCGCGAGCTTGATCTGCAGGGGCATTTTTTGCAGCTATTGAATACATATCACTTCGACAGTATTGCGCCCGATCAGGATTATCTGAACGCGATGTGTAACGGTAAGATCTATTATCTGGACGCGGTTTGGGATGCTATGCCCAACGATCAAAAGCCTCCATTGCAAAACCCCTGTCTTATCCACTACAATCTTTTTTCCAAGCCGTGGTGCTACGACGGCGTACAGTATGAGGACGTATTTTGGAACTATGCAAAAGAAAGCGGATATATGGAAGAGATCCGTGCGTACAAGGCCGCATATACCGACGAGCAGAAAAAGGCAGACGGCGAATGCCTTGCAAGACTGGTGCGTCGCGGCATCGAGATCCCTGAAAACGAGATCACTTTCAAAAAGCTACATGAAAAGGGAGTTCGGATAAGATTATGATCATAGGAAAAAACCGAGCGGCGGTGATTGAAAATATCAAAACCTTTGCCGAGCGTGGAGAATTTCACCGAAAGGTAGAATTGGACGATCCCATTGCAACCGCTGAACTGAACAAGAGAACGATCGATTTTTATGTGGAGAACCGAAAAACGATCGGCTATAAAGTCAAATCGGCGGTGGCACTTGCACTTGCGCAGGTCGCTACGCGAAAGATCAACAGAGATACCGAGATCGTTGGGTTGGATAAGATCCCGCGCGAACTTGGAGGCGTGTTGATCACCAGCAACCATTTCAGCCCTTTGGAAAACACGGTGATCCGCCATCTCACCAATACGCTCGGACGAAAGAAACTCGGTATTATCAGCCAGACGACAAATTTCGCCATGACGGGTTGGATCGGTTTTTTGATGAAATACGCAGATACGATTCCGATCTGTGCGGATCCGCGCTATTTGGCAAGAGATTTTATGTGCATTTTAAAGGAAAAACTGGTACTAAAACAGCAAGCGGTCCTGCTATATCCCGAGCAGGAAATGTGGTTTCATTATCGTAAGCCGCGTCCTCCGAAGGACGGTGCATATTTTTATGCGGCGAAGCTCAATATTCCTATCCTCTCCTGCTTCGTGGAAATGGTCGATCTGGATACAGACGATACCGAAGAGTTTAAGCAGATCCAATATAGATTGCATATTCTCGGCGTTTTGTATCCCGATACCGAAAAAACAGTGCGTGAGAATGTCGAATACCTGTCTGCAACGGATTATGGACTTAAAAAATCCTGCTATGAGACTGTGTACAGCAAAGCATTGGACTACGCCTTTGAAAATACCGATATCGCCGGGTGGAAGGGAACGGTATGAGAAAGAAACAAGCGCGATACTATGCGAGCTATACGGATGATTTTACGGAAAGTAAGAAGCAGGATTTCCTTTTGCCGAAGAACTATCGGTGGGTGAGGGAGGATGTTGTATCCAAGGTGCTGTCTGCGGTTGTTTATACTTTAGCAGCGATCTTTTCCGGAGTGTATTGCAAGTTTTTTTTGCATATGCAGGTTCGGGGAAGAGAGCGATTGAAGACGGTCGATGGCGGGTATTATATCTACGGCAATCATACACAGCCGATCGGCGATGTGTTTATTCCGGCGCTTTGCGCGCTCCCTAAAAGGATATACACCGTGGTCAGCACGGCAAATTATGGGATACCGTTTATCGGCAGACTATTGCCGTATTTAGGCGCGCTACCGATCGTGGATTCTGTGCACGGCATTCGCGAACTGGAACGGGCTATGGAGAAAAGGCTCTTGACAGGACATCCCATAGTGATCTATCCGGAGGCACACGTGTGGGAGTATTATACCGATATCCGTCCTTTTCCGGATACATCGTTTCGCTTTCCGGCCAAAACCGACGCTCCTGCTTTTGCCATGACGGTGACGTATCAAAAAGCAAGATGCTTTAAAAGACCGATCATGCGCGTATACATAGACGGTCCGTTTTATGGATGTGGCAATACTGTAAAAGAAAAAGCGAAAAGTCTGCATGCGCAAATATATACAGCCATGCAAGAACGTAGCAAAAACAGCAATTATAAATATATAGAATACTTCCCGCTGTAAAGTAGAATATCACGGGAAAGAAAACAAAAAGTCCGCCGATGGCGGACTTTTTGATTGACAAACATGTACCGTGTATGCTATACTGTATACAGAAATATAAATGATTAGGGAGGGCATTATGAAAAGAATTACGGTATGCATCTGCCCGCCCGCACCGCTGTTTTCCTTGTGAAAAAAAGTAATCCGAAAGGGAAAAAGATATGGAAGAGAATAAACTGGAAATTACGGAAGAAGCGACCGAGCAACCGCCTGTGGAACAGAACTTTGAAATTGTGGACGCCGGTGTCACTTTGCAAAGCACAATGGAGTTGTATCGTCATATATACCGCGTGCCTGTGAGGCTGTTTTTTATCATGGCCGTGCTGTTTTTCGTGACAGCAGTGATTCTGAGTCTTGTGCAGATGGGAATTATTTGGCCGCTGTATATCGTGTCGATCGTTTCTGCAGTAATCGGGTTTGCTTTTATACAGGCCGCAAAAAACATTGCGCGCAAAAGCTATGAGCATAGTATGGGCAAAAAAGAAGTTTTCCACGTTTACGGTGACCACCTGGAGTACCGTGTAAGCTCCGGCGATGCTTTGGAAATATTGCTGCGGATCCCCGTGGATAAGATCAAGGATATAGCGGTATTAAAGGATATATATGCCTTTAAATATGAAGATGTAGTAGTTAGTATCCCCAAGGCATGTGCGACAGAGGGGAGCGCTTTGTTTCGCATTCTTTTTCCGGACGGTGTGGTAAAAGATACGCGGAAGAAAGAAGAAACGATGAAAACTGCATATGTAACCTTGACATTTGTTGCCGGTTTATATATGCTGGTCACAGTTTTTGTAGTGGGTGCGCATCCGTCTCTCTGGTGGCTTCCCATGCTCGGACTTCCGATTCCCGTTTTGGCTTTTGTGGTGTTTGGAATTGCACACAGCAAAGGAATCAAAATGCGGCTCGGTTGGGGTTTGAATGTTTTTCTCGCGTGCCTGACGGTGTTTTTCCTGCTCTATTCACCTCTTCAGTTGGCATTGAATGCTTTGGAGTCTTGGGATACATATATGGAGGATATGCTTGAGGAACAGTCCTCTCTTGATGTGCTTTCGGTATGTGACATACAGCTTTCATCGATAGACGACGTTTATTCCCGTATGTATAAAACCTTTGATGCGTATTCCGATCATTATGTAGAGGTTGCCAATACCGAGATCAGTCTAACCGAGCAAGAGACCTATGCATTTTGTGATGTTGTTGACAAGGAAGAAAGATGGGTCACAACTCTGGAGGGCGAAACGCGGGAATTCTTCCTCACGTACGTGG
Source organism: uncultured Lachnospiraceae bacterium (assembly GCA_964415775.1). Lineage (GTDB taxonomy): Bacteria > Bacillota > Clostridia > Oscillospirales > CAG-272 > UMGS902. The sequence continues at coordinate 454 of CAYQBT010000076.1, read as the reverse complement.
ACTATTATGCCGGAGATGTGTTCTTTGTATATAATTTGACCGAGGAGACATATAACGCTTTGCCGACCGGAGAGGGCGAGTGTGATTATTTGGTCGTTATATTTTCATCACGCTACAATTATATCGATATATACGAGTTTACAAAATAGTGTCAATCAAAAAGTCCGCCATGGGCGGACTTTTTGATTGACAAACGTGTACCGTGTATGCTACACTGTATATACATAAAGAAGAAACATTGGAGGGCGCGATGAAAAGACGAATTGTATGGATATGTGCGCTTGCACTGTTGCTTTGCGCTTGTGAGACACAAGTGCCGGAGCAGACTACGGATATTGCGCCCGAGACAACGGTGGAGACTACGACAAAAGCGCCTGAAACAACCGCAGCGATTACATCTAAAGTGCCTGAGACAACCGCAGCGACTACATCTACAGCGACTGAGACAACTTCC
>CAYQBT010000075.1:0-7335 GCA_964415775.1 uncultured Lachnospiraceae bacterium | reverse complement strand
GACTTTGACGCAGTTTGCCTCTCCGTTGGCCAGCACAAGTGTGACATCGCAATGGCAGGTCTGACCGTTAAGCCTGACCGCGAAGAGCACGTTACCTTCTCCAAGTCCTACTACAACGCAGCTCAGAAGCTGATCGTCAAGGCTGACGACACCACCTTCGATGCTTGCAAGACCGCTGACGATGTTGTTGCAATCCTGAACGGCTATGACAACACCGTAAAGATCGGTGTACAGAACGGTACCACCGGTCAGTTCTATGTACAGGGCGATGCTGACTGGGGCTTTGACGGCTACAAGGTTGCGTGCAAAGGCTATGCAAACGGCTCTCTCGCAGTCACCGACCTGATCAACGGCAACATCAACTTTGTTATCATCGACTCCGCTCCCGCTGCATGCATCGCAGATGCATACAATGCAATGAACTAATTGTTAAAAATTTTATACGATGCACCCTACTCTCCCGCCTTTCGGTGGGAGAGTTTGTGTGTTTTCACGAAAGGTATCCATGGGAAGTTTTGCTAAAAAAGTAGACACATTTCTTGAAGCCTTTATCCAGAACGGCGGCTACGTCTCCGTGCTGGAGGGCTTGAAGAACACGCTGATCATTGCGGTGGTCGGCTTGATCATCGGTATCGTGATCGGAACGATCATTGCGACCGTGCGCGTACTACCGAAGTACAAGACGCTGCCGAGAGTCCTCGACGGCATCTGCTCTTTCTATGTGGGTCTGTTCCGCGGCACGCCGATGGTCGTACAGCTTCTGGTCTTTTACTATGTACTTCTGCCCCTGATGGGTGTGCACATGTCCAGTCTGTATGTAGCGGTTATCGTCTTCGGATTGAACAGCGGCGCATACATATCTGAAATCATGCGTAGCGGCATCCAGTCGGTAGACGGCGGACAGATGGAAGCCGGTCGCGCAGTCGGACTCACCTTTGGCACAACGATGCTGCAAATCGTGATTCCGCAGGCAGTCAAAAACATTCTGCCGACACTCGGCAACGAATTTATTACCCTGATCAAGGAAACCTCGATTGTATCCTTTGTCGGCGCATCCGACCTCTACAAGGCCTTCAACATGATCGGCACGAATTCGTATGAATTCATGGTACCCTACCTTGTAATGGCACTCATCTATATAGTACTGGTAGTGATCATCTCGCTCGGCATCAAACTGATGGAAAGGGGGCTCGCAAGAAGTGATCGACGTCATTAATCTGCAAAAGAATTTCGGCAAGGTCGAAGTGCTGAAAGGAATTGACATCACGATCAACAAGGGCGATATCGTCTGTGTGATCGGTCCCTCCGGCAGTGGAAAGAGCACTTTTCTGCGCTGCCTCAACTGTATGGAAGACCCGAGCGGCGGACAGATCATCTTCGGCGGTGTAGACATTGCCGATATGCGCGTAGATATCAATATTCACCGCCGCAAAATGGGCATGGTGTTCCAGCAGTTCAATCTGTTCAACAACAAAACCGTGCTACAGAATATTATGCTTGCGCCCGTACACATCGGCAAGACCGAGCTACGCCGCGCAAAATGGCATAATCTCTTCCGCAAGGAAAAAATTGAGATCACAACCACAAAAGCACAGATCGTTGCCGAAGCCAAAGAATACGCAATGCAACTGCTCCGCCGCATCGGACTGGAGGACAAGGCGAATGTATATCCCTCTACCCTCTCCGGCGGTCAGAAGCAGCGTGTAGCGATCGTGCGCGCCATGGCGATGAACCCCGACGTTATTCTCTTTGACGAACCGACCAGCGCGCTCGACCCCGAAATGGTCGGCGAGGTTCTCGACCTGATGAAAGCACTCGCGGCAGAAGGACTCACCATGGTCATTGTTACCCACGAAATGGGCTTTGCGCGTGAAGTTGCAAATCGCGTCGTATTTATTGACGAAGGCAGGATTTTAGAGGAAGCAGCGCCCGAAGAATTCTTCGGCAATCCGAAAAACCCGCGCCTGAAAGACTTTCTATCCAAGGTATTATAAGTATAAAAGCTGGGCATCCCATTAGTGTCGCTGTAGTGACGGCGACGCAGTGAAATCTAACGCAAGCGTTAGGTGAAATCGCTTCGCGGTGAAATATTTGCTCCGCAAATGTGAAATATCCGCATGAGCGGACGTAAATGATAAAAATCCGTTCTCGGTTTGGAGAACGGATTTTTTCCTTCGTGTTTATTTATAAACATTTCACCTGCACAAAGTGCTGATTTCATCCGCCGCAGGCGGATTTCACACACCGAAGGTGTATTTCGTTGGCACCGCGTCATAATGTCGCGGTGCCCTTCGGGATGCCTTTTATCAGTTACAGTTCAAACCAGAAGGTGCTTCCCTCTCCGAGCTCACTCTGCACGCCGTAGGCGGCGCCGTGTGCTTCGAGGATGCCTTTCACAATCGAAAGTCCAAGTCCTGTGCCGGTTACGGCACGCTTATGCACCTTATCGACTTTGTAGTAGCGGTCAAAGATCAGCGGCAGATCCTCTGCGGCAATACCCTCGCCGTGGTCAATGACCTCCACGCGCTTCCTGCCGCTTTCGGTGACGGCAAGCCGCACCGTTACCGTTTTGTCCTCGCCCACATAGTTGATCGCGTTGTTCACAAGGTTATAGATGACCTGTAAAATGCGCTTTTTATCGCAATTTGCAAAGGTCGGTCCCATGCTTTCATACACGAAGGTATAGTCCTTATCTGCCATCAGCTTGCGATAGCGCTCCAGCGTCTCGAGGATCAAAAAGTCAAGATCCACGCTTTCGGTCTCCATCTTCTGGGCTCCACTCTGGTACTTGGAAACATCGATCAGATCGCTGACCAGCGTAGACAGCCGCGCCGTCTCATCCAACACGACCTGCATATTCTCGGGGGTGTTTTCGCCCTCAATATCCCGCATCATCTCACAATAGCCGGTGATCAGCGTCAGCGGGGTGCGCAGATCGTGCGAAATATTGGCGATGAGCTCCTTCTGCATCCGGTCGGTTCGCCTAAGATCCTCTGCTGTACGGTTCAAGGTATCCGACAGCTCGTAGATCTCCCGATAGCTTTCGCCCGTAAACTCTACATCATACTCGCCCGCGGTCAGCCGCTTTGCCGCGCGGTTTACATCCGCGATCGGTTGGGAAAGCTTCTTGGCGAGCGCATTTGCCATCATACAGGCAACGATCGTCAGCACGAGCGAGGTCATAATCAGTTGTGCAGTCAGCGCACCCTTGATCATATTGACAGGCGAAATGGCCGCATCAAACAGCATGATAAGTGCACCGTTTTCGGTTTCCCGAACCGAAATATACAAAATACGGTCGCGCACATTGTATTTGCCCGAAAGCGGTAGCCTCCCGCCTTTTTTTTCCTGCTGGAAGCCGGAAAGCGCGGCACGGTGGAAATATTCACCGCCGCTGTCCAACGCCTTTTGGTAAAGGTCATTCAGCGTTTTATCATCCACTACATGAATGATGCAACCGCCGCCGAAATCTGCCGTAGTCACGAGGCTGCCGTCCGATCCGAACACGCTGATGCAAAACTCGTTGTTCACCGCCGTTGCGTATACATTCTGCGTAAAATCGGCATCGCCCGCGCTGTACAACGCCTCGATCTGCTCAGCGGCAGAGGTCATACGATTCTTGGTGATCTGATAGAAAAAGGTATCCAGCAGAAGCACCTGAAATGCCCACAACAGCAAAAGTGAGATCAGAACGAACACGAGGAGCATTGCAAACAGCTTTGCGCGCATCTTCATCGGACGGTGCGCGCGATATGTTCTGTTATTTTCCATCGCTGTACCGATAGCCAACGCCGCGAAGCGTCACAATATACGTACTGTACTTGCCGAGACTCTTGCGCAGCAGCTTGATGTGGGTATCCAGCGTCCGGTCACCGCCGAAGAAGTCATATCCCCACACCTTATTGATCAGCTTTTCGCGCGTGAGGGCAATATCCTTGTTTTTGATCATGTAGAAAAGCAGATCATATTCCTTCGGCGAAAGCCCCACCTCGGTGCCGTCCACATACACGCGGCGCGCCGTAAAGTTGACCTCCAGCCCCTCGCTCTTGTAAATGTCGATCTCCGGCTGCACATCGTTTTTCTGCGAGCGCTTCATGATCGCTTCCACGCGCAGCATCAGCTCCTTAGGCGAAAAAGGCTTGACCACATAGTCGTCCACGCCCAATTCAAAGCCGTTGATCTTGTCATATTCCTCCCCGCGCGCCGACAGCATTAAGATCGGCACATCCGAGTGCTTGCGGATCTCGCGACAGGCAGAAAAGCCATCCAGATTCGGCATCATGATGTCCATGATGATAACATCATAGCTTTCTTTGCGGCATTTTTCGACCGCCTCCATGCCATCCGCGGCAAAGTCCACCGCATGCCCCTCAAATCTGGCATATTTTCCGATCAGCTCGCGGATCTTTTCCTCGTCATCTACTACTAAGATTTTGTACATATATTGTCTCCTTTACACCAGTCGAAAGTCAAGCCTTTCGACCGGAGAGGTCGCAAGTCTCGCGACGCGTTCACCACGTGCGGTCTGTAAGGTGTTTTAAAGCCAGCGCATGTCCTTCTTTAAAACAAGATTTATTATAAAGCACTATTTCACAAAAAGCCCCTTTGCAAGGGGCTTTTTGTGCGTCAGTTGCTTTCGGTTTTCAGCTCGATCTTGCTCTCCGCCGGCTTATCCTCGATCAGGGTGACCGAAAGATCGGCATACTGACCGCGGCGAATGACTGTCACATTGACAGTATCCCCAACCTTGTAATTCTGGATCGCGCTCTTGAGCGTCTCGACACTCTGTACCTCATAGTCGCCGATGCGAACGATACGGTCACCGTTTTGGAGAGGCGTCTCTCCACCATCATAAACATAGATGCCGTACGAGGAAACGCGGTAACGCATCATATCCATATAATCATCGATCGCAATGTAGGAAATGCCCATGGCGGGACGGCCGCTGACATAGCCATTCTCAAGTAGCTCCTGCGCGACCTCATGCGCATAGTTGATCGGGATGGCGAAGCCCAGCCCCTCGATTGCTTCGCCCGAGGATTTCGCATTGACGATCGCGATCAACTCGCCATTCATATTGAACAGACCGCCGCCGCTGTTGCCGGGGTTGATCGCCGCATTCGTCTGCAAGAGGCGCATTTTCTGTCCGTCAACGGTGATCTCACGGTCCAGCGCGCTGATGATACCGTTGGTAACGCTGCCGCCGAGCTCGCCGAGCGGATTGCCGATGGCAAGCACCTCTTCACCAACTGCCAGCTTCGAGCTGTCTCCAATGATCGCAAAGGGGAGTCCGGTTGCATCCACCTTGAGGACGGCAATGTCACTCTGCGAGTCGGTGCCGATCAGCTTTGCCGTATACTCGGTACCCGTCGTAAGGCGCACCGTGATCTTGGAAGCACCGTCAATGACATGATTATTGGTAATAATATAGCCGTCCGCGCTGATGATCACACCGCTGCCCGCGCCGCTCTGCACGAACTGCTGGAAATAGGAACTGTTGGATGCCATCTCGGTGGTGATCTCTACAACGGTGGGCTTGGTCTTTTCTGCAACGGCGACATAACTTCCCTTTGCCGTATTCGTGCCGAGATCCACCGTCGGAATCTGGATACCCACAGACGACGGAAGCACTGCAGAGGTCTGCGGTACATCGTCTGCAGGCTCTGTCGATGCGGGATTTTCATCCTTTACCAGATATGCGCCAAACGCACCGCCTGCAATCGAAATGCCGACGATCAGCACGCCTGCCACCAGCGTTTTCAGCGCATTGGACTTTTTCTTTTTCGGCGGCTGCGGAGCCGCCATCGAGGACTCATTTTTAAAGGCAACGGTGATCGGAGTGCCGCTTTGACGCTCCCCCGTATGCGAATAACTGCTTTCGGAATTGAAACTGAATTCTGCCATGATTCCAAACCTCCGTTTGTTTGTTTCTGTACACAGTATAAAGTGCAAATGTGATGTTTTGATGAATGTAAATAAAACTTATACTGAATTTTTCAGACTGTCTAAATAATTTTGCAAAATAATCTCCGCGGACAGCGTGTCGACCACATCCTTGCGCTTTTGCCCGCGCGTATCGGTCATATTAAGGATGCGGTGCGCCGCCATTGTGGAGACACGCTCGTCTGAAAAAACGATCTCCGCCTCTGTCATCGGGCTAAGAAGCTCTGCAAACGCGCGGATCTTATCCGCGCTCGCGCCCTCGCTGCCATCCATATTTTTCGGCAGACCGATCACAATTATACCTGCACCGCGCTCCGCGGCAACCGATGCAACCTTTTTTGCGGTCGCGCGCATGCCGCCCTCTTTGATCGTGCCGAGCCCGCTTGCCAAAAAGCGGTTCTCGTCCGACAGGGCAAGTCCCGTGCGCACGTCTCCGTAATCCACGCCGAGTATTCTTTGCATAAGTTGTCCTTTCTTTTACCGGATGAACATTGCATCGCCAAACGAGAAAAATCTATATTTCTCCTCTACAGCGACCTTATACGCTTCCAGCATTTTTTCGCGGCTGTAGAGCGCGCTGACAAGCATCAGTAGCGTGCTTTCGGGTAAATGGAAATTGGTAATAAGCGCATCGACGAGCTTAAACTTGTAGCCGGGATAGATGAAAATGCCCGTATCATCCGCCATTTCGCGCAAAATGCCGTTTTCATCGGCGACGCTTTCGAGCACGCGGCAGGAGGTCGTTCCGACAGCGATCACGCGTCCGCCCGCTGCGCGGCGGCGGTTGATCTCCTCGGCGCTCTCTCGGCTGATGGAAAAATACTCGGTATGCATGATGTGGTCGTTGACATTACTCTCCTTGACCGGGCGGAAGGTGCCGAGTCCGACATGCAGCATGACCGGCACGACCGCGATTCCCTTTGCGCGGATGCGGTCGAGGAGTTCCTCGGTAAAGTGCAGTCCTGCCGTGGGGGCGGCGGCACTGCCCTCGGTCTTTGCGTAGACCGTCTGGTACCGGCTTTTATCGGCCAGTTTTTCGGTGATATACGGCGGCAGGGGCATATTGCCTATTTTTTCTAAGATCGGGTAAATATCTGCGCTTCCCACCGAAAAGGTGATGAGACGGTTGCCCTCCTTCACAATATCGGTGATCTCACCGGTAAGAAGCCCGTCACCAAACGAAAATTTTTTGCCGATCTTCGCTTTTTTGCCGGGGCGCACCAGCGTTTCCCAAACGCAGTCGCCGTGACGGCGCAGAAGAAGAAACTCTACCCCGCGGTCGCTCTTTTCGACATCCGTACCGAAAATACGCGCGTGGATGACCTTGGAATTGTTGACGACCAAGGTGTCCTCGGGTCGCCGATAATCGATTATATCATAAAAATGCTTGTG
>CAYQBT010000074.1:0-7401 GCA_964415775.1 uncultured Lachnospiraceae bacterium | reverse complement strand
CAAAGAGGTGTTCCGCGGGATAGGTATGGATATATTTCTCTGTGATCTCACGGAACTCGGGTGAGACCGATGCCACGATACCCGAGCCGTAGGACACGAGCTGACAGGAGAACGGAAGTTCCAAATACCGTCTCGCCCGCTCGTTCTTTTGCGAGAGAACGACCACGTTCTCACTTTTCTCAAAATCCACAGGTTCGGCACACAGATCCACAGCGGATTGCGCCATGGCGATCTTTAAAATCTCTTGGTTGGTCATAACAATTCAGACGCTGTGTCGCCCCAGCGCGCAGGCTTCCTTTTCGTACATATTTCCCCACATTTCCCTTGTCATCAGCATCGCGTGCCCCGTTCGGATCTCGCCGACAAGCGGCACCTCGATCCCCTCGGTGGTGTGATGATAGACAAAGCCCAGTTTTTCCTGCACACGGCGACTTTTCACATTACCGTCGTAATATCCGCACCAGATGCGCGCCATACCGAGATCTGCAAAGGCGTGGCGAAGTATCTCGCGTGCGGCTTCGGGAATGAGTCCCTGCCCCCAAAAGGGCTTGCCGATCCAATAGCCAAGCTCGTATTCGTCGTCGCGCTCGGCAAGGTCGTTTCGGTGCAGTCCGATACTTCCAACGGCTTTACCGCCCTCTTTCAGACAGACCGCATACGTTTCCGGCGCGGAAAGCACGGTGCGAATGATCTCGCGGCTGTTCTCCACGCTTGTGTGTGCCGCCCATCCGGCAGGATGCCCCACATCCGGATCGCTTGCGTATGTATATAGATCTTCTGCATCCTCCTCGCACCACGGGCGCAGAAGGAGCCGTTTTGTTTCTAGTAGCATTTTCTCTCCTGTCTGTTACCGAAGAACCATACGGATCGCGAAAAGCTGCAACCGCTTCGGCAGAAGATTTAGCAAAAGCAGCAAAGGATTGCGGTTGATGCTGTAGGCGAACGCGGGATTTGTCTTGCGCAGGATCCGTAGCGCTTTTTTTGCGAGCTTCTCAGGCGGAATGCGTCTGGCTTCCACACGGTTCACGATCCGTTTGAACCGATCTGCGTTGCAGGTGTAGAGTGCAGTCTTTTCACAGAAGCGGTCAAGTGCATCGGTGGAAGCACCGAGCATGCCTGTATCGACTGCACCGGCGCGAAGCACCGAAACCGAAATGCCAAGAAGCTGCAATTCCATTCGCAGAGAGTACGCATACTTGTCGAGCGCGCTCTTGGTTACGGCATAGATCCCCGTAAACGGGAGCGGATCCAGCGGCGCAAGCTCGCTTGTGGTGATGAGAATACGGCTGCCTTTTTGCAAAAGCGGCAGGAAGGTCTTGTTCACCAAAAACGCTCCATACAGATTCACATCCAGAATACGGCGAAAGCTTTCGACATCCATCTCTACAAGCGAATCCAGCATATAGATCCCTGCAAAATGCAAAATGCCGCAAAGCGAATCGGTATAGCCGCGAACCGTTTGCAAAGCGGCACGCATGTGGTCCTCTTTCGTAGTATCTGCCGCAATGGGAATACAGTTTTCCGCCGCCGCACGGGCCGTTTTGTCCAGTGCAAAAACGCGATAGCCGTGCGCGCACAGTGCCTGCACTACCGCTTGCCCCATACCGCCGTAAGCACCCGTTACCAGTATGTCTTTCACTTGCTTTCTCCCATCGTGCAACAATCGTTTCTATGCTACCAGTATAACAAAATTCGCTATTCTTTGTCAAGATTTGTCATGCGCAAAACAAGGCGATCCATAATGGACCGCCTTGTTTTTTTAATGAATTCGGATGGTGGAATCGTCCCCGCGCGTGTCTGCCGGACACGCTTATTTTTCCCAAGGGAATGTATACTGCGTGAGTCCAAGGCGGTCGCGCACCTCGGTGATCTCCTTTTGCACCGATTCGTTGATCGGCACGCCGCTCTCGCGGGCAAGTCGGATCTCATACTCTTTTTCGCCCGCGGTATAGATCCTCTCGGCACCCGGTGCTTTTTTCGATGCACGCATACTGCGGGTGATCTCTCCCGCTTTTCTGCGCGCAATGTCCTCGCCGAGAAAATGGTTGGTATCGATTGCAATAAACCAATGTCCAAGGCTGTACGGACGGATGTTTCCGTTTTCATCCTTGCCATTTAGCGCCTTGCCATATGCGCCGTCCTGCAGGATCGAGGAGAAAAACTCAACTGCCAGCGCAAGACCGTAGCCCTTATATCCCGCAAGCTCCTCGCCGATGCCGCCAAGCGTGGTCAGCGCCGCTTTGCCGCTGTGGATCTTCTTAAGCGCCTCGCCTGCATCGCCCTCGACCGCCGCACCGTCCTCGCCGATGACTGTGCCGGCATGCACGCTTTCGCCGATTCGCTCATAGTACTCGATCTTGCCGTTTTGGGTGATCGAGGTCGCGCAGTCAAAATTAAAATCGAATGCTTCATCAGTGGGAACGCCGATGGTAAACGGATTCGTGCCGAACATGCCCTCCACGCCGTGCGTGGGCGCTACCGTCGGACGCGCATTGGTACCGGTCATGCCGATACAACCCGCGGCGGTAGCCATGGAGGTGTAGTAGCCTGCAATGCCGAAGTGGCAGGAATTGCGTACAACGACCATGCCCATGCCGTATTCCTTGGCTTTTTTGATCGCCATTTGCATGGACTTGTGTCCGATGACCTGTCCCATACCGTGATGCCCGTCGATCACCGCCGTGGTCGGAGTTTCCTTAACGATCTCAAACGTGGTAACGGGGTTCTGGATCCCCGCCTTGATCCGATCCAGATAGACGGGCTTGAACCGATTCACGCCGTGTGATTCGATGCCGCGCTTGTCCGATTCCAGCAAAACATCTGCACATATTTCAGCATCGGCTCTCGGAACGCCATAGCCTACAAACGAATCGACCACAAAATCGGTAATCGTTTTCCAATCCACAATGCTCGTCTTTGCCATATTTGTCCTCCGCCGGGCACGCGCCTGTGCGCGTTACCGTCACAATTCGTTGTATTATTTATAGTATACCAAAACATCCTATTTCTTGTCAAGTTTCGACAAAAACAAGGCAGTTCCGAAGAACCGCCTTGGCAAATGCCTCTCCGAAATCAAAGATCTTCGGTAACCAGCATATTTTTGAGGCGAAGCAATGTCATACGCCTACGCATATACGGCGAATACTTTACGCAGTTTTGAAACAGCGTGTCGCTCTTGCCAATGTCGCCTATAGTGATCTTACAACCGGCTTTTTCCATAGCCGCCCTGCACGTATCATAGTCCGGAACGCTTCGGATAATGGAAACGATCTCTTTCCAGCGTGCACGAAGCTCGTCTGCATCCACGCCGTCTATCACGTTGTCGGGGGTGTTGAGTTTTCGGACATCGTCAGCCATTTCACCGTAAAACGCATACACGTCCTCCCAATCCACCGTTTCTTTTTGTGTCTCCATACGGTCGTGTTCTGCCAGGCGGTTATAATATTTCAGCATTTCAAGCGTGCATACTCCAACGTCATCCCCGTGAAAGTTGGGGAGGATGTTATCTCGGAGTTCGACACATTCCATCAGATGCGCTATGATATGCTCACTGCCGCTCGCAGGGCGCGAGGACTGTGCAAAACTCATGCCGATGCCGGTTTTGAGAAGCGCTTCAAAGATCTTTCCGGCGGTATACGCATCGTTGACGGTTACCCGATCCGCCATGCCCATCAACTCGTCCGCGGCAGACCGCGTCAACGAAGCCACCTTTTCACAGTAATACTCCCCCGTAAGCAAGGCAGAGATCTGCCAATCCACGAGCCCGACATACTTTGCGATCATATCCCCAAAGCCTGCCGACTTCAGCGCCTGCGGTGCCTCTGCCAGAATTTTGGTGTCGCCGATGATCACCTCGGGACTTTTGGCAGCATAGGTTGCCTTGAACCCGTTGTAAACGATGGGCGCACCGTAGGAGGCAAAGCCGTCCATAGACGGCGCGGTGGCAAAAATACAAAGTTTTTTCTGCTGCCTTGCACACGCCAGACGGCAGGGATCGTTCAGCGAGCCGGTTCCGACTGACAAAACCGAGATATCCTTGCCTGCGATGCGTTCCTCAACAGCAAGGACGTGCTCCATCGTCGCAACACGCAGATCGTCATAGATCATATACTCTGTCGCATACGCGTGCAGACTTTCCGCGATCCCTTCTGCCGCCTTGTACGTATTCCGATCGGCGACCAAAAGGATCCGTTTGGAAAACCCGTTTTCCTGCAGGATCTTTCCCACCTCGTGCACGAGTCCGGAGGCGATCCGCACATCCTTTACGGCGGTTTCGTGCTTTCTGCCGCAGGGGCAATCCTTTTCAAAATCTTTTATAATATCCAAAATACTTGCCATACGCTACTCTTTCTCCTTAAAGCCGTCTGCCGTATCCAGTATATACAATCCGATATCCGTTCCAAAGACACCTTCCTTGGAAAAATCCCGCGAAAAATAGAAGTGTCCGTCGCCAAGCGCGATCATACCGGTGGCACCGTAGGGGAACTCTACGCCGAAGATCCCCGTTGCCGGATCTCTTTGACCGAAATCAGCCAGACGCAGTTGTTCGCCGCACGCCTCCATGCCGCGAAGCGTGCCGAACGAGGCGGGGCTTTGCATATCAATCACGTACATGGGATAATTCGGAAAGCCTGCTTTCTTTCCTCTGTATACTGCGGCAAACATATACCGTGAGGAGGGATCATATTCCAGATTCTGTATTCCGTAGGTGGTATTCCCGGTATATACGAAGTATTTGCCGTCCGGCGTAGAGGGGCCCTGTCGGTGCATCCTGCTTTGGCAAAGCGGCTGTTCCAATGCCTTCCAGCCGTCTGTATCATACCGCAAAAGCACCTGATGATCGTTATCCTGCCGCGCAGTATCCGAATAAATGCCGTACGCCACATACAGGTAGTTTTTCCCGCCGGGGTTGCCCGGGATGGGCGCAAAAGTCAGCCCGTCGATTCCGCTACAGCCGTATCGGTGACCGTCCGCGGCGTAATCCGAAAGCACCTCTTCGAGATACACGGCGGTCATCACACCGTCCTTTTCGGCATCCATATCCATGCGGTCAATTTTGCTGACATCAAAAACAGCGACATAAAAGCCGTCGGCAAGGGCGGTTTCTGTCGGCAGTCTCTTTAAGATCCCCTGCCCGATGCTATCGTGCTTGTATTCCAGAGAGCCGTACACTCTGCCGTCCTCAGCGTTATACGCGATACACCCGAGGTGTCCCGCAAGTCCACGGACGCTACCGATGATATTGCCGTCCATGTCGGCTTTGATCAGGCAGGTAGTGAAGGAGCAATAGATATATTTTCTCTCGGCATCTACGGCGATGCCCTGAATATGTCCGGTCTTGAGACCGTCGATCCGAATACTGTTCATATACATAAGATATTCTTTCTTTTTCAGCAAATTCCGGTTAAAAACGTTCATCAATGCAGCCGTACCACCGGCCAGAATGTTGTTGCAAAAAAGCTTACGCCGGTAAAGGAATCGGTGATCGCCACTTTGTCTTTTGCGTCCTTGTTCTTCAGTTCCAGACGCACTTGCATCTGCTTAGCACCAACAAGTCCAAGCTGCGCTCTCGGAACTGCCACTTCCAAGAGTACCCCTGTATCCGTGTCACCGGCATGATTCTCGGTGCCAAGCACCGTCACCGCCGCGCGACCGGTAAAGGTACGCTTTTCCACGGCATTCTCCACATATACGCCCGAAACCGCTCCCCTGCCGTCCGCGGTGATGCGATAGTAGCAGGTCTTGTCCGCGGCAACACAAACGGTCACCGTATCGCCGTCCGTCAAGTCAGCATCCAGCCTCGAAAGAAGAAAATACACATTCTCCGCATCATGCGCCACGCGCAAGGTCACCTGCGCCTGCGTCTCGCTTCCGACAAACAGCGCATCCGTATTCTCCGCCCATTCCGCCGCATTGCCATCCACCGTCACGGTCTGCGTCGGGGCATCAATGCGGTGATTGAGGTATGCGCGCACGATCTTGGTGTTGCCGTGAAAATCCGGCTCAAGCGATGCCTGCATATAATCATCCCCTGCATGGTCACCGTCTGCACCTGTCGTATTGCAATCGGCAATCGTAGGCAAATCGGTACCTGCGGCACAGACCGTAGCCGTCAAAACAGCCGCCAGTATGCACAGTAGCATTGTTTTCAAGAAATACTTTCGCATATCCTCACCGTCCCAAAGGTTTTTCTATCTTCAATATAGCAAATCTTTCCTCGGTTGTCAATTAAAAAAGCCTGTCTGCGTGGAAACGCAGGTAGGCTTTTCTCACTCTATGACCGATGCGGGATATCCTGCTTTAGCGAGGCGCGCAAGAAGCAGACTGTCCTCCACATCTTCGGCATAGGACACGGTCAGCTCCCCCTTTTTCAGGTCTATCGAACCGCATACGTCTTTGATGTCGTTGACGATCTCCTCCACTCTGGTTTTGCAATGCACACAGTGCATTCCCTCGACCTTGAAGGTCTTTTGATACGCCACACAGGCAAGTTTTTTCTTTCGCGGCTTGTAGCCGCCTCCGCCGCAACAGCCGCCCTGTCCCTTAAAATGCTTGACCGTATACACGATGCCTATGGCAACAAAAGCGATCAGTGCAAGGATAATGATATAGTCCATTCCCTTTCTCCTATATGCTCACAAACGGATGCGCACAAAGTGCGCATCCGTTTGGCTCTTATTTTTTCGCTCCGCTGCATTTGCCGCCGCACTGCTTCGCATACGGACAGCCAACACAGGCCGCACCGCGCTTTTTTTCTCTGTATATGTAGTATACAGCACCGCCGACAATGCAGACAAGAACCGCGATGATAATAAAGTTTTCCATGTTTTTTACTTTTTAAGGGCATATTCTGCCTTGATCTTTTTATCCGAACGCATGCACAGTACCACAACGATCGCTACCATCGCAAGTACTGCGATAAGACCGGGAACGAAGCCTGCACCGACCGTGCCGGTGGTGATGAGCGTACCGATCTGGTATACAAGATAACCGACCGTGTAGCCAACGCCGAACTGCAATGCGATACCGCCCCAGAGCCACTTTGCGCTCTTCATCTCAGAGTTCATAGCGCCCATTGCCGCGAAGCAGGGAGGCGTAAAGAGGTTGAACATAAGGCATGCAAGTGCTGCAACCGCGGTAATACCAAAGGTAGCGGCAACGTCTGCACCTGCGCCCTCAACCATCTCAAGAGCCTCGGTGTCGATGAAGTTGGAGATACCGTAGCAAACCGCAAGCGTACCGACAACATTTTCCTTTGCGATAAAGCCGGTAACCGCTGCTGCAGCCATCTGCCAAGCGGTAATACCGATGATCGGAACGAGAAGATATGCAACAGGCCCTGCGATAGATGCAAGGATGGAGGTATCCTCCATACCCTCTTCCACAAGCTGGAAGTTCCAG
>CAYQBT010000073.1:0-7449 GCA_964415775.1 uncultured Lachnospiraceae bacterium | reverse complement strand
CGAGAATTATCCTTTGACCATCGGCTCCGGCGCATTCATCCCCGGCTTTGAAGAACAGATCATCGGCAAGAAGATCGGTGACGAGTTTGATGTCAACGTTGAGTTCCCTGCTGACTACCATGCAGAAGAGCTCGCAGGCAAGCCCGCTGTCTTTAAGGTTAAGCTCAACAGCCTGAAGATGACCGAGCTTCCCGCTTTGGACGATGAATTTGCCAAAGATGTTTCCGAATTTGACACTTTCGATGAATATAAAGCAGATGTTAAGGCTAAACTCACCGAGAAGAACGAAAAGGATGCAGAACTTGCAATCGACGATCAGCTTTCCGAAGCCCTGATCGGTCTGCTTGAAGCAGAGATTCCGGAGGTAATGTACACCACCGAAACCGAGAACTTTGTTCGTGACTATGACAACAGACTGCGTATGCAGGGTCTTGATCTGAATACATACTTCAAGTATACAGGTCAAACGCTGGATGACCTCCGCAAGCAGATGCGTCCCCAGGCGGAGAAGCAAGTCAAGATGCGCCTCGCACTTGAGACCATAGCAAAGAACGAGAATCTCAGCGCTACCGATGATGAGATTAACGAGGAATACAAGAGAATCGCTGACGGCTACGGTGTTGCTCTGGAACAGGTTACCGGCGTAATTGCAAAGGAAGATGTTGCGGCCGATATCGTTGTTAAGAAGGCATTTGACCTTGTTAAGGACAGTGCATCTGTTGCAAAGAAGTCTGCAAAGAAGGCAGAAACTGCGGTTGCTGACGCTCCTGCAGAAAAGAAGCCGGCTGCAAAGAAGACCACCACCAAGAAGGCTGCGGCTGACAAGAAGGAAACTGCTGAAAAGGCTCCCGCAAAGAAGACCGCCGCGAAAAAGACCACCGCAAAAACCGAGGAATAAATAAACAATACGGCGGGTACATTTGTTACCCGCCCTATTATTCTAATCAACTCCGAAAGAGAGGTTAACTATATGGCACTTGTACCAATGGTCGTAGAACAGACCAACAGAGGCGAACGCTCCTATGATATTTATTCCCGCCTGCTGAATGACAGAATTATCATGTTAACGGATGAGATCAATGATGCAACCGCTTCCCTGGTCGTTGCACAGCTTCTCTATCTTGAAGCGCAGGATCCCGATAAGGACATTCAGCTGTATATCAACAGCCCCGGAGGATCGGTTTCTGCCGGCTTTGCGATCTATGACACCATGAACTTTATCAAATGCGATGTCTCTACCATCTGCATGGGCATGGCAGCATCTATGGGTGCATTCCTGCTTTCTGCAGGTGCCAAAGGCAAGCGTCTTGCACTGCCCAATAGCGTGATTATGATCCACCAGCCGCTCGGCGGTGCAAGAGGTCAGGCAAGTGACATTAAGATCCACGCCGAGCACATCCTAAAAACAAAGGCAAAGCTTAATGAGATCCTTTCAGCGAACACCGGTAAGCCGTTGGACATCATCGAGCGTGACACCGACCGTGATAATTTCATGAGTGCAGAGGAAGCGTTTGCCTATGGTCTTGTTGACAAGGTCATTGAAAAGCGTCCCTAAGGAGAAACATGCCTACGAACAATAATGAAACCGGGCTGCGCTGCTCCTTTTGCGGTCGAAGCGAACATGAAGTAGACATTCTGATTCCTGCTGCTAAACGCGGCGCCGCCATTTGCAACGACTGCATTGCAACCTGCGCGCAGTTCTTGGAAGAGCTTGTCCCCGAGGAAGTAGCAAATGAACCAACCGAGGAGACGCTGAATATTGAAAACCTCCCTGCTCCTGCCGATATTAAAGCGATCTTAGATCAGTATGTAATCGGTCAGGATGCCGCAAAGCGTGTGCTTTCGGTGGCGGTTTACAACCATTATAAGCGGCTGATTTATCAAAAAGATGCCGCAAAGGACGATATTGAGATTCAAAAAAGCAATGTGCTGTTGCTCGGTCCGACAGGTGTGGGAAAAACGTTTCTCGCACAGACTTTGGCCAAAGCACTAAAAGTCCCCTTTGCCATTGCAGACGCCACTACCCTGACAGAGGCAGGCTATGTCGGAGAGGATGTCGAAAATATCCTGCTTCGCTTGATCCAAGCTGCTGACTTCAATGTGGAAAAGGCAGAAAAAGGCATCATTTATATTGACGAGATCGACAAGATTTCCCGCAAGGGCGAAAACCGTTCGATCACTCGCGATGTTTCCGGAGAAGGCGTACAGCAAGCACTGCTGAAAATTCTGGAGGGAACGGTTGCAAACGTCCCGCCGCAGGGCGGACGCAAGCATCCCAATCAGGATTTTATCCAGATTCACACCGAGAATATTCTGTTCATCTGCGGTGGTGCCTTTGACGGTCTTGACAAGATCATTGAGAAGCGCAAGGGCAACCAGACGATTGGTTTTGGCGGCGATATTAAGAAAAAGCAGGAAAAAGTGGACAGCGGCATCTATAAGGATGTCAATTCGCACGACATAGTCAAGTACGGTTTGATTCCGGAACTTGTCGGACGTCTGCCGATTATTGTAGCACTCGAAAGCTTAGACGAATCTGCGCTCGTCAAGATTCTGCGTGAGCCGAAGAATGCAATCATCAAGCAATATACCAAACTGATCGGACTTGATGGAATCGAACTCGAATTTGAAGAAGGCGCATGTGAAGCAGTTGCCAAGCTTGCCATTAAGCGCAACATCGGTGCACGCGGTCTCCGTTCGATCATGGAAGAGTTTATGCTTCCGATCATGTACGACGTCCCCTCGCATAAAGATGTCAAGAAAGTGATCATCACAAAGGATCTTGTCGAAGGTCATGGAAAGCCTAAGTATATCCAATAAAGTAAAAAGAGCATCCATCTCAAAAATGGATGCTCTTTTGCTTTTTTACAATCAGTCAACAATATATGCCGAGAGTGCCATCTTAAGAGGCTCTACATTGTCGGTATGTGCGGTAAGCTCGATCTTGTTCATAAGATCCAGACTGAAAATACCCATGATAGACTTTGCATCTACAACATATCTGCCGGAGGAAAGATCGATGTCATAATCCTGTCTTGTAACAGTCTCGACAAACTTACGAATGTCCTCAATTGTGGAAAGCTTGATAAAAAACGAATGCATAACTATTCTCCTTCCAATTCTTTATTTTACAGATTTATTATACCGAAAGCTTTATTTCTTGTCAACGAGTTTTGCAAAAATCGTACGGCTATTCATCCTCATAAGCTGTGTTTTCTACTCCGGACGGCGGAATCGTTTCCGTTGGATCGCTTGTAGTTTCTGCAGGCGCAGTCGTTTCTGCCTGTTCAAATCTCGTGAAATCGTAGTTTTCATAACTGAACGAGTTGAACTGGCGTCCACCCTTCAAATTCGTAGTACCGATAAACGTGCCCTCGGGAATCGCATTGATAAAGTACGGTTCTCCCCACCATCCGCAAGGACGGACGTTAAGCGGCAGTTCCCGGTAAACGTATTGTGCATCCACAACAAAGATCTGCGTGGGGAATGCACGCGTATCCTCGCGAATCAACGATACCTGCTTGATATTCTCCGTCAACGTGTATTCATGTGCATACGCATTTGTTGTCACATCGTAATTTACGATAATATGCGTATCACAGTATTCAGAGGGTGCCGTCGAAACCGTAAAATATCCCTTTTCCGCACGGTTTCCGCGCGGATCCATACGGCAGGCATCGGTCATCAGCTTGCCGGAATCCATGCAATACGTTACCTCTACAATATCCGAGGGACGGTTATCGTCAAAGCTGCGCAGCGATACGCCGGTTTCGTTCGCCTCTGCAATAATATCTTCATGTAGTCTTGTCATAACCAGGTCAAACAGCTTATTAGAGGGATTCTGTGTAAGATTGCTTAAGGACTTGGGGTAAGAATATCCGTACCAAACAGCTCCGACATAATAGGGCGTATAACCGACAAACCAACGGTCGTAATCGTTACCTGCTGTACCTGTTTTACCGGCTACGTCTACCGTTTTACGTAAGGATACGCTGGTACCCGTACCGTTGTTCATGACGTTCTGCAGCATTTTCGTCATGATGTAGGAGGTCTGCTCGCTGAAAACGATCTCACCTGCATCATCATTGGAAAGCAACAGATTTCCTTCGCTGTCATATACATACAGATACGAGTTGCTCTCGTGGTAAACACCACCGGTCGGGAACACGGTATACGCGGCTGCAATATCGCGCACGGTTACACCGAAATTCAACTGACCAAGTGAAAGTGCTGCCAGACCTTTATCGGTATAGCCCATGCCGTTCTTGTCTTCTCCATAGTCAACAAGATAATCAAAACCAAGTTTGTTCTTTAAATAACCATAGGAGACATCGATCGTCAGATCCTCAAGCACTTTCATGGCTACCGTATTGACAGAGCGCTCTACGGCACTGTTTATCGTCGTAAGTCCGCGATATACATCCGGCAGGTTTCTCGGATACGGCTCTGTTCCCTCATTATTGAACCAAAGCGGCGTATCGTCATACACGCTGCCATAGGTAATGATTCCCTCTTCCAGTGCAGGAGCGTATACAGAGAGCGGCTTGAGGGACGATCCGGGCGCACGCTTTGTCTGTGTTGCATAGTTGAGCACGAGATTTCCGCGTTTTTCACTACGGGAGCCGACAACACCAAGCAAGTCACCTGTCTCGGGATCCACAACCGCCATAGCGGATTCTGCAGGAATACCGCCGGTGTTCTCCGGAAAACTGCTTTCGTCCGCATAGACCTCTTCCATGATTGTTTGCACTCTCGGATCCATTAAAGTATAAATACTGAGGCCTCCAGAGTTGATCAGGTTGCTGGCGATCTGACTGGAAATGTTATATTTTTCCATCAAGTCGTCTCGCACATCCATAAAGACGGTATCAATATACCAAGAATTGATACTGTCTTTATTCACAGCTTCTGTTTCAGCAGAACTGTTCGTGGCAAGGACCAACTCCTCAGCAAGCGCCTCGTTGTATTCTTCCTCGGAGATCTTCTGAAGCTCCAACATCTTCCATAAAACCGTTTCTCGTCTTTCTTTGTTTTTTTCCGGATTCTGGATAGGATCGTATTTGGTAGGGAACTTTGTAATCGAAGCAAGCGCCGCGCACTCCGTGAGCGTCAACTCGCTAAGCTCTTTATCAAAATAGGTTTTTGCCGCGGCACGAACGCCGATACAGCCTTGGGAAAGCGGAACAATATTGAGATACAGTTCGATGATCTCCGTTTTATCCTTGGTTTTCTCCAGATTGAGCGCAGATAGAATTTCCTGTACCTTTCGCTGGATTGTTGCCTCGTTATTGCCGGTCACGTTCTTGATCAACTGCTGTGTGATCGTAGAACCGCCGTAGGAAGAATTACCGAACACAAATTCTAAAACTGCGCCCGCTGTTCGTTTCCAGTCCACGCCGTCATGCGTCCAAAAACGCTCGTCCTCGATGGAAACAAATGCTTCGCGCAAATATGTGGGAATATCGTCATACGATGCCCACAGGCTGTTTTCCGCACCGTAAATACGCTCATCCTCCAGCTCCACCGCCGTACCGATACGGTTAGCGCGATCGGTAAACTCATAGTAATAGATCTTTGTCGTCTGGTCGCCTGTCGCCGTTACCAGCAAAGACTCATCCATGGTCGGATCGATATAGTTATTGACATAAATTGCGAAAGCACATCCGACAATAATGCCCGTCACAAAGCATACCAGCAGGGCCGTAAGTATGGCGCTGAACAAATATCCAATAGCTTTTCCAATTTTGGAAAATACGCCAAGTGCGGATCTTTTCTCCTGCTTGAAACTGCCGATTTTTAATTCTTTTGAACCATTTGCTCTTTTTTTCACAACAAACCTCTTACGCATCTTTTTGCTTCGCGCTTTCTTTCGTATAGTTCCCCACGCATTGCAAATAATATTCATAACGAAACAATAAGGATTCTGCAAATATGAAAATAAAATTCCCCAGTAAAAAAACTGTCTTTAACTGCACACTTCTGCTAATACTGCTGTTTTTCTGCGTAACGCAATGCCTGAACTTGCTATACACACATACGCTTGCAAAAAGCATTGAACAGCAACAGAACGCCAGCCGCAGCGTATACGCCACAGATGCACCCATGATCGCAAGCGACGCTCTCTACCGTCTATACGAGTGCGGTGGCAAGATCGGCATCTACGACGCCAAAAGCGAGGTATTGATCGATATCATCGATGTGCTCGTCACAACTTTACCCGCCGCAGATCGCCTAGCTTTAAAGAAAGGGATCGAGATCTACGCATTCTCTGACCTCGCACAGATCATCGAAGACTTCTCCACTTAATTATTTGACTGCAACATTCTCACTTCCGAGTAGTGCTTTTAGCTTTTGTAACAGCAGATCGGTCACCGCCGCACGGCGGGCGACCGCTTTCACATACTGTTTGGTAGACAGATCGTAAAACACAACTTCCGCTCCCGTCTCTGGATTTCCGATTAGCGACAAGACCTGTGCCGCTTGGGGCGAATTTACAGAGGGCACACGCAGATATATTTTCTGCTTTTTTTCTTCTGCAAAATACTCATCCGAAAGTAGCGGTCTACAGTCATTCAGCAAAATATTTGCTCTTTCCTCGTCTTTTACAGAGATCGTTCCCCGAATCACCACCGGTGTTTCCGGCAGGAGAAGATCTGCAAACCGTTCATATTGCTTTGCAAATACTACCGCTTCGATCTCTGCGGTTTTATCCTCAATCAGCACAAACGCCATGTTGTCGCCACTACGTGTATTCTTAATCGTTTTTTTCGTCAAAACACCGGCGATCGTTACCGTTTGCCGATCCTTATACCGTCCACTCTCTTCTTCCAAAGAAGAATAGATCTCGGCAATCGCCTCCGCACCGACAGAAGCAATGTGCTTTTCATACTCGTTCAATACATGCCCCGAAAAATACATGCCCGAGCATTCTTTTTCGAGCATTAGTTTTTCGCGCAATGTAAACTCCGGAATGTCCGGATACTCGAATCGAACGGGTGCGGCGCTGACCGCTTCACTCATCAGCGAGAAGAAGTTGATCTGCCCATCAAGTTCTGAACGGTTTTTACTCTGTGCGTTTTCAATGATCTTTTCATACGAAGCAAGTAACTGACTGCGATGTACACCCAGTCCGTCAAACGCACCGCACTTGATGAGAGACTCGACCTGCCGTTTGTTAAGATCGTAGCCGCCCATACGTGTGATGAAGTCCTCAAAACTTGTAAAGACACCATTCTTGGCACGTTCGGAAATGATTTGATCCACAAACAACCGACCGACACCTTTGAGTGCCAGTAGTCCGAAGCGGATCTTACCGCCGGAGGTGCCAAAAGAGGCAATACTCTCATTGACATGTGGCGGAAGTACCTCGATTCTCGCTTTCGTACATTCACCGATATACTCGGCAGTCTTACCAAAATCTCCGAGTACAGAGGTAAGGAGTGCCGCCAT
>CAYQBT010000072.1:0-7454 GCA_964415775.1 uncultured Lachnospiraceae bacterium | reverse complement strand
CGGGTGAAAGATTCGTTCCGAAGAAGATTGAGTCCCCCACCGATGACAGCTTCAATACCGGCTGGTGCTGCGGACAGACGATTTTGCGCCATGGCGGCAAGGTCTATGCGCTCTGGGTAGACGAGGTCGGCAGACAGACCGAGGATTTCCATCAGCGCGACCGCATTGCGCGGCTCAAGAATCCCTACACCGCTTGTGAAGCGGGCGTGCTCTGCAAGCCGACCGAGGATTGGGAGATGCACGGCTACGGTATGGGAAAGGACGGCAAGATCCGTCCGAGAGTCGTTGAGGGCGGCACCGCAGTTTACGGCGATAACGGCGAGGTCTACATCATCTATTCGGGTAGCGGCTACTGGACAAAGTATTACGCGCTCGGACAGATCACTCTTCACGGCGACCCCCTCGTTTATGAGGATTGGAAAAAGGAAAAAGAGCCGATCTTTTCCATGTCCGATACGGTGTTCGGCTGCGGACATGCTTCCTATTTCACCGATCCCGCGGGCAATCGGTTCATCTGCTATCATGCGTATCTTTCCCCCGACCGCACCGGCGGACGCTATGTGTTCATCGAGCCCTACCGCATTGAGGATGGCAAGGTGATCATCGGCGACGGTAGCGGCAAGCCCGCCTCCCTCGATGCCGTGCAGTCCATTACTGCATTCTCGTAATAAAGGTTCAAAAAAATTCAGAAAGGGAATAAAAGAATGAAAAAGTTTATCTCCTTGCTTTTGATCGTTTGCATGTTAGCCTCGCTGGCGCTTAGTGTTTCCGCAGAGACGTTGACCACTACGCTTGTGCGAAAGGGTGCAGACCCGTGGCTGTTTAAGTATAACGGCTATTATTACCTCGTTATGACCGGAGGACAGAAAATCTATTGCCGGAAAGCGACAACGATCAGCGGTCTTGCCGATGCAAGTGTTAAAGGCCTTTACAGCTCTCTCACGGACCCGACGGTGGAGGAGCGCTTTGGCACCGGTGCAGAACTCAGCGGTACTTGGTCGCCCGAGATCTATTACTTTTCCGAGGAAGAGGCACCCGGCAACTCCGGATGGTATATGTATCTTGCGTTGCGCAAGGCTACGGGTGACTCCTCCGATATCCAGATGGTCGTTCTGAAGTCTACGACCGATCAGCCGGACGGACCTTACGGGCATCCGATCACGGGTGAAAGGTATCACTCGCAGATGATTTTGAAAGAAGACGGCACCCGCTATTCCGACTGGGGATGCGGACAGGGCATACTGAAGATCCCGACCGGACAGTATAAGGGTCTCTACACCACCTGGGTAACCGAGGTCGGACGCGGACTCTCGGGAAGCGAAGGAAAATTCTATCAGCAGATCAAGATCTCCAAAATGGAGAATCCGTGGACTCTGTCCGGAACGATCGGTACGGTCACCGAGCCGACGCAGGAATGGGAGTATATGGGTTCATCCAGCACGCATCCCCGTGTCGTGGAGGGCGCTACAGCCGTGTACGGCAAATACGGTGATGTATACATCACCTATTCGGGAAGCGGCTACTGGTCTACCTATGGTCTCGGTCAGCTCACTTGGACGGGAGGCAATCCTTTGTTGACTTCCTCGTGGGTAAAGCTTTCGGATTCTGCTACCTATCCGAATCCGATCTTTACCTCCCGATCGGTCAGCTTTTTGACAGGTGCGGGACACGCATCCTTTGTGACAGACTCGGAGGGTAACGGCTTCTTCTGCTACCACGCGTATCCTTCGACTTCTGCAGGAAAGATCAACGATCCGGATACCGACGAACCTTACCGTAATGCCTACATCGAGCCGTATTATATTGACTATAGTAAGAGCAACGGCAGCGGCGTTGCCAATACCGGCGTTCTCGTTCTCGGCTATAAGAAGGATCGCTCGCCGAAGGATCCCGATGCTTCTGGTATTTCCATGAATTTTATCACCGACGGCACCACTTTCGCGTTAGAGCCTGCTACCGTGACGGCAACTCCGGGTAAATACATTACCTTGTCGATGGCTTCTACGGGTGCGACGGGCTATGCGGTCTACCGCAAGACGGGTAGCGGCAACTATGAACAGATCGTCAGAACGAACAGTACGGTCTATATCGACAAGGATGTCAAGGCAGACACGACCTATTCATATATTGTCTATGCCTTCCGCAACGAGGAGACTGCGGCACAATCCAACGAGGTCTCTTCCAAGGTAGCGTCTCGCACACTTTGGGACGTGCTGCTGATTTTGCGGTATGTTGCGGGTGATACCACGGCAATCGACAAGGATAAGGCAGATATTAATGGCGACGGAAGCGTGACGCTCTCGGATGCTCTGCAAACGCTCACGAGCACATTAAACGGATAATAGCGAAAGGGAAAAGAGATATGAAAAAGATTCTTGCATTGGTTTTGACCGCGTGCATGTTCTGCACACTTGCGCTCAGCATTTCGGCAGAGACGCTGAGCAGTACCTTGATACGTTCCAGCGCAGCCGACCCGTGGCTGTGCAAGTATGAGGACTTCTACTATCTTACCGTGACCGGTTCTACCAAGATCGCGGTCTTCCGCTCCAAGACAATTGCCGGCTTTGCTGCGCAAGGCATCAACAGCAATATCGTGTATGATTCCTCGCGCGATGCTACCGTGCAGGAGCTCTTCGGCGCGGGTGCAACGCTTAGCGGAACCTGGTCACCCGAGCTACACTACTTCTCCGAGGAGGAGGCTCCCGGCAATTCCGGTTGGTATATGCTACTGGCACTTCGCAATTCGACCGGCGACTCTTCGGAGATCCAGATGGTCGTGCTGAAGTCCACTACCGATACCCCCAAAGGACCGTACGGTCACCCGATCACCGGTGAGAAGAACCGTTCGCAGCCGGTGCTCAATGCTGACGGTACCCGCTATACCGATTGGGGCTGCGGCATGAGCTCGCTGACCATTCCCGAGGGTCCCTACAAGGGCATTTACACCACCTGGGTTACCGAGGTAGGCCGCGGTGAGGGACTCGGCAATTTCTATCAGAAGATCATGATCGCAAAGATGATAAACCCTTGGACGATCGGCAGTGAGCCCGGCGTTGTTACCACACCTACGCAGTCCTGGGAGTATAAGGGCTCTTCCGCTACGCATCCGCGCGTTGTTGAGGGAGCAACTGCTCTGTACGGCACGCGCGGTGACGTGTATATTACGTATGCAGGCAGCGGTTATTGGAGCGATTACGGCATCGGTCAGCTCACCTGGAGCGGCGGCGATCCGCTTAAGACCGAATCCTGGGTAAAGCTTCCCGACAGACCGAGTGCGGACGCGGCGACCTATAACCCCGTATTCCAGGCGAATAAGAGCTTTGGCTTGGTAGGCGCTGGACATGCATCCTTCATTACCGATGAAAACGGAAACGGCTTCCTTTGCTACCACTCGTACAGCTATGTGGGTGGTAAAAAGTCGGATGGCAGAAGCGCGTATATTGAGCCCTATTACATTGATTATACGCAGTGGAACGGCACCTCCTACGGCGTACTGCGCATGGGCGCGAATGACAATCGACAGGCGGCAGTGGTCTCTATGACCGCGGTGGACTTTGCAACCACGGGCGAAGCGCTTGGCACGGCGACCATTAAGGCAGTTCCGACCGATACGTCGATCAAGTTGACGCTTACGGCGAATGCGGCAACCGGTTATGCGCTCTATCGCAGCACTGACGGTAAGGTCTTTGACTATCTCACCAATGTCGAGGGTGGCTTCTATGAGGACAAGGACGTTGTAAAAGACGGCACCTATTACTACCGTGCGTACAGCACCCGTGAGGAGCAGGTCGGCGAACCGTCCAAGATCGTTTCTGCGACGGTCGGTGCGGCTGCAATCGGCGTTGAGCTCAAGATGACGCTCGGCAAGACCGAGTATACGGTAAACGGCGAGACCAAGACCATGGATGTTGCTCCCATTATCCGCAACGACCGCACCATGCTCCCTGTCCGCTATGTCGGCGAGGCACTTGGCGCAGAGATCGTTTGGGACGGTGCAACCTCTACCGCAACCCTCAAGACCGCTGATACCGAGATCAAGATCACGGTTGGCGCATCTGAGGCAGTTGTAAACGGAAAGGCAGTTACACTCGATTCTCCCGCATTTATCGAGCAGAGCCGCACCTACATGCCCGTACGTTTTGTTGCTGAGACGCTCGGCGCAACCGTAGCATGGGATGGCGCTACCTCCACCGCAACCATTACGAAATAAATAAACCAAAACAAAAAACGCCGTTCAGGCGTTTTTTGTTTTGTCATCGGAGCGGTGCGATGATGTACATGCGGGCGATTCGTGAATCGCCCTACGATGTAACAACGAAAGCTTTAGGTACCCAAATATAAAAAGTTCTGCTGTTTTTTTCAGCCGTTTGCTATTGTCCGTGCGCTCACGAGATGCTACAATAAGAATAGAAACAGCAAAAATCATAAATCTGTAGGAGATGACGATATGCAACTTAAGAAGATTTCCGATCTGAATACCGAGCATACTACCAATTCGCATGCAGGGCAGTGCGGCGCATCCCGCCTGATGCCCGATTTCCGGGAAACGATCACCCTTGAGGGACAGAGCCATCCCGCGATCTCGCCGAAGGTGTATTATCCCCGCGTCAGAAAGCTGGCAAACGGGAAGTATCTGCTTTTGCATATGGACTACCGCCTTGGCGGAAACGTATTCTATTCGCTTGGCGATGATATTCACTCCTTTACCGCAAGACAGAAGCTGTTTTCTGCACGTCCCGTGATTCGTGATGACGGCGAAGAAGATAAGATCATGTATGCAAACGGCGAGGCTGCCGTTCTTGCAAACGGCGATATTTTGGTGGTCGCATCCTTCCGATACAATAAAGGCTACGGACTGGACGCGAAATACGGCGGACTTGTGATGCGCCGTTCGACCGACAACGGCATGACCTTTTCTGAGGAAAAGATCATTTACGTAGGTCGCAACTGGGAGCCGTATATTCTGGTGAAGAAGGACGGCGAGATTCAGGTCTACATGTCGCACACCGCACCGAAATTCTATCTGGATAAGACCGTTCGCACCGACAGCCCGATCAAGACCTCCAGCGGTACGGCGATCATCCGCTCGTATGACAACGGCGAGAACTGGACGCCAAATGTTACTGAACCTCCCTTTGCGGCATGGCGCGTTACACAGAGCTATGTTGCCACTATGGAGAACGGTACCAAGTGCTTTACCAACCAGATGGCAACCGCGGTGGAGATGGGAGACGGATCGATCGTAGTTTCGACTGAATCCGACCTTGCAAACTATACATTCCGCCTGACGATGTCGTATACGCACGACAATTTTGCCAAAGAGCTTGGCATTGATGAGGACGGTCCCGAAGATAAGCTGTTTGCCTTTGAAGAGGGCGCGGGTCCCTACATCGCGCATTTCGAGAGCGGCGAGACCGTGCTTTCCTATAACTGGACAGGACTGCAGCACATCCGCATCGGGGATGAGAACGGCAAAAACTTTGACAAGGAGCACGAGCTGATCGCTTTTGACGGGCGCTGGGGCTATTGGGGCTCACTCACAGTCGAGGACGGACACACCCTCCTTTCGGCATATCCGAATATCGGGGAGACCAAGAATCTGCCTAAGATCAAAACCCGCGTAGACAACGACCTGATGCTGGGCAAACTGCGCCTCAATCACCGTATTGACGCTCTGCCGCACAGCGCAGGCTGGAAGAAGAACACCGATGCGCTCTTTATCGGCGCGCGCTCACAGGCACAGGCATCTATCCGCGCGGCGTACGACAGCGAGCATTTGTATGTACTGGTAGACCGTCTCGACAAATACATGACAGAGGCGGACGGCATTGAGATTCGTGTGCATATCGGCGAGAATGTCTACAAGCTCTATCACAATCTGGGCGGCAAGTCCTATTTTGAGCTGAACGATGAACCCGAGAATTTCGATGCGGCTGTAACCTGCACGCTTTGCGGCGAGCTGAACAAGTGGGGAGACAGCGACAGCGGTGCGATTACACTGTTTTCCATGCCGAAGGCACTCCTTGGAGATGCAAAAGCTTTTGCGATCGATGCAACACTGAAAAATTCCGACGGTCTGGATCTTGTCACCGAGGAGCTCGGCGGACCGTTCCCCGTAGAGATCAAGTAATATCAAAAGGCCGAGGTGATGCTTCGGCTTTTTTGAATTTTCATGGCAAAACGCGACATACGGTTGCATATTTTGCGGAAATATGCTATGATAGTACATATGCGTTTTTAAAAGGATGGAAATCTTTATGCGACATATCTTTATTTTGAATCCTCATGCGGGAAGCGGCAAGCACCTTGCTTCTTTGCGCGAGCAGATCGGGAAGCTGGACTGCGAATATGAGGTGTATGAAACCAAAGAGCATGCGGATGCAACGCAATACGTGTGCGCTTGCTGTGAAAAATACAGCGAGCCGCTGCGCTTTTACGCTTGTGGCGGTGACGGCACGATCAAGGAGGTTGCAGAGGGCATCCTCGGATATGAGCATGCGTCCATGTCCTGTCTGCCGATCGGCAGCGGAAACGACTTCGTGCGGTGCATGGGCGGCGCTGATTGCTTTTTAAATGCGGAAGCGTTGACAAAAGCACCCGCAAGTGAAACCGATATTATTTGTATCCATCCGGAAGATCACGACGATACATATTCGCTCAACGTCTGCAACTGCGGCTTTGAAGCGCGCGTGGCAGAGTGCATGAATCGCGTGCGCCGCTGGCCGTTGCTCGGCGGCAGAAATGCCTATACCACCGGTATCGTATATGCCCTGTTTCGGGCGATGAAGACGCGCGGGGAGATCTATGCCGACGGGGAAAAACTGAACGATAGCGGCGTGTATCTGCTGTGCACGCTGGCGAATGGTGGATATGTCGGCGGCGGGTATAACTGCGCGCCCCGTGCTTCGGTCTCCGACGGGTATTTGGAGGTATGCATGGTGCGTCCGCTCTCCATTTTCACCTTGCTCCGTTTGATCGGGGTATATAAAAAGGGGGGGCATTTAGAGGATCCCCGCTTTGCAAAATACATCGTCTATCGCCGCGTGAAAAAAATTGAGGTGGTTTCGGATGCTCCCTTTGCGCTTTGTATGGACGGCGAGATCTTGACGACCGCTCATTTTACGGCAGAGGTTTTGCCGGGCGCTGTGCGCTTTGCCGCGCCCGAAACGGCTGTGCTCGAAAAACAGCTTGTGTAAAAGAGAATAGAAAAAAGACGGCTGCTCAGCCGTCTTTTTGCATTTTATTTCTTCATCAGTACATCGATTGCCTCCAGGTATCCGTCAAAGCCTTTGCCGGCAATCGTTTTCTTTGCGGTAAGGGAGACGTAGGAGAACTTGCGGAACGCCTCGCGGGAATTTATATCCGAGATGTGCACCTCCACGGTCGGGATGCCGACCGCCTTGATGGCGTCGAGGATAGCAACGCTTGTGTGCGTATATGCCGCGGGATTGATG
>CAYQBT010000071.1:3515-7495 GCA_964415775.1 uncultured Lachnospiraceae bacterium | reverse complement strand
CTAGGCACAGGACCAAACTGAGAAATGTAGATAAGGCGTTTTAGAGAGTTCCCGACAAACGCAAGGTCGACAATGCGGATGTCTATGTTCTCAAAATCGTCACCGTATGGCTTTTGCCCATTGCGAATGGATAGCATATAGCGAAAGAAGGTGCGCAGATCCAAGAGGTATTCTTCAACGGTTCGTGCAGAACAGTTTTCAATACCGAGCTTATATCCCGCAAATTCACGCAGAATGGGCGGAAGCGTGTCTCGGTCGATCTCCGTCCGTGGTTTAACAGGCATACTTCATCCTCCATGCAAGTCTTCAGTTTATATTATACAAAACTTTTTCGAAAAATGGAAGTAGAAAGTGAAATATTTGTGATACCACTTGCAGGGCGGGAATTTTTTCGGTATAATAGTACTACTAATTAGTCTTGGAGTGCACAAAATGAAGTTTTTAAAAGAGAATTCTTCGATCATTGCTCGTTTGATCATTACCCATATTGGCATGGCAGCCTTTGGCGCGGTGCTGTTTTTAGCCACCAATTTGCACGGGGACGGTGTCATGCTTGTTACAAGCATTTTTTCCGCAGTATTTTATGCGGTGATCGTTTACACGACCATGTGGGAATATGGAAGCAAGGACAAGCCTGCAATCGATGCAGGGCGCCTGGCATTGAAGCCGAGTAAAGGCTTCTTAACAGCGATTTTAGCCGAATCTGTTTCGTTTTTACTGATTGCTCTGTTCTTTGTTTGCTCGGTTGGCAAGGAAACAAGTGCCCTCGCCGCCGACATATACGGTATTTCCTATATTATTCTGACTTTGTTGGACAGCTGCTTTACTGGAATCGTTATTTTTCTGCGGCATAAGCTGGAGAGTGACGCAATCATTGCGCTCGTATATCTCCTTGGCTCGCTTTTGATTTGTGTCATGAGTATGTTTGGGTACGTTGCCGGTACAAAGGAGCTTCGGATCCTCCCGCAAAAAAGCCACGCAAGTAAAAAGTAAAGGCACCGTACTGTGCTTTTCCATTTTGGAGACAGGATGAAGTACACACATATTATTTGGGATTTTAACGGCACGATATTAGACGATGTGCAGACCGGAATTGATGCGGTTAATGTTCTGCTGAACCGGTATAACAAGAAGCGGATTGAAAGCGTGGAGCAGTATCGTGCGGCATTTGGCTTTCCGGTGATAGATTATTACGATTTGATTGGGCTTGAACGCGAGAATTTTCCGAAGTATGCACCCGAATGGGTGGCGGAGTATAATCTGCGGGAGCCGTATGCACCGATCTTTGCGGGAATTACCGATATGTTGGCGTATTTTAAAGAAAAGGGAGTTCCGCAGTATCTGCTGTCGGCAACCGAGAAGGATATGCTTAGCGCGCAGGTGGACAGGCTTTGCATACGCGCATATTTTGATGAACTGATCGGTCAGGATAGCATTGAAGCGCACGGAAAAGCAGAGGCGGCTAAACATTTTGTCCGGCGCATGCCGATGCAAAGGGCGCTTTTGATCGGGGACACCCTGCATGACTTTGAGGTTGCAAAAGCAATCGGTGCAGAATGTATACTGCTTGCGTGGGGGCATCAGGACCGTGCACGGCTGGAAGCAACAAATTGCAGAGTTTTTGATACGATCACTGCTTTGCAAAGAGCGTTTGAAAATGGAGAAATGGAATGATTATACTGGACGCAGAGGGAGAAGCATTTGTACGCGAAAATGCGTTTGACATTGCTGTTCCCATCCATGTCGAGCAAAACGGCGGCGAAACAAGAGTTTTTGCGTATCCGTCTGTAGAAGAACTCTGCAAAGAATATGAGAATCGGTTTTCGGATGACCTCTTTTCGGATGAAGCGCTTGATTTTCTGCGAGAAGGCTGCAGGGAGTTTTGTGCCGAACTTGGCTACAAAGAGGAAAAACACCCGAAAAACTGGGGATATAATTTTATATGCAGCCAAAACATCGAGGATCCTGAGATCGCATGCGAACGAATCCGCCGTGACGGTAAATATAAGAACCTGACAACCTTCGACATTGCATCCTGTCTTGCTTACGAGCGTGTGATCTATGCGGTAGTCAAAGAAGGTCAGATTGTTGCAGTGGCGGTTACCTGTGAGGCCCCCGTAAAAGATCACGATCTTGTGGAGATCGGCACCGAGACTGCGGTCGGATACCGCGGCAATGGATATGCAAAGGCAGCGGTACGCGCTCTGTCGGCGCACTTATGCGAAAAAGGCTACCGCGTCCTGTATAAATGCCACCATGAAAATCTTGCATCTACCGCTGTTGCACGCGGCGCAGGCTTTGCAGAAGTCGGCAAGTTTTTCTACTATGTACTCAGAAAGGACTAACCATGGCTTTTGATTCCGGAATGGTCTTTGCTGTTGTGCGGGAGATCAATGCCCGCGCAAAGGATGCAAAGGTCGAAAAAATCCAACAGCCGCAAAAAGACGAGATCGTCATCACCTTGCACAGCGCGGCTTTGCGGGAGAATATGCGACTTGCCATAAACGCAGGTGCAAATACCCCGAAGATCGGTTTTACATCCGCACAAAAGGAGAATCCAAGCGCCGCGCCCATGCTCTGTATGCTGCTGCGCAAACAACTCGGCGGCGGTAAGCTGGTTGAAGCAAGGCAGGTGGGTTTTGACCGAATTGTGGAATTGGAATTCGCTTGCCGCGATGAAATGGGATTTGCCGTTACGCGTCTATTGATCGTGGAGATCATGGGTAAATACAGCAATTTGCTCCTGACGGATGGTGAAAAAAAAATCATCACTGCGCTGAAAATGATAGACTTCTCGACAAGCCGACTGCGTCAGATCCTGCCGGGCATGACGTATGAACTGCCGCCTACACAGGATAAGTGGGATATTTTTACTGTTAGCGAGGACGCGCTTTCTGAGATGCTAGCAACGCGCGACGGTTCTATGCCGCTTTGCAAGTTTATACTTGGAAGTTTTCTCGGTATTTCGCCGCTGGTTGCGCGCGAAATCGCTTTTCGAGCGACGGGCAATACCGATATGCCTTTGGAACAGGTGTTGACCGCGCCGCTTTGGGATGTGATCTGTTCTTTTAGGGAGATTTTTGTGAAAGGTAATTTTCAACCCACGATTCTGTATGACAGTACCGATAAGCCGATTGAATTCTGCTTTATGGAGATCCTGCAATACGGAGATGGCGTGCGCTTTGAGCATCCGGCTACCTTTGAAGAACTGCTCGATGCCTATTTTGAAAAGCGGGATCTTGTCGAGCGGATCAAGCAACGCGGGCAGGATATTATCAAGTTGGTTGCAAATGCAAACGCGCGATTGCTTAAAAAGATCGATCTGCAAAAAGACGAGCTGCGCGAATGTGCCGATGGGGAAAGGTTTAAGCTTTACGGCAATATGCTGACCGCTCATCTCCATGCGCTGAAGCGCGGGGAATCGAAAGTGCGACTGCAGAATTATTACAGCGAAGCTTGTCAGGAGATCGAAATTGAGCTGGATACGCGTTTGTCTCCCGCACAGAATGCACAGCGGTACTATAAAAAGTATACCAAGTGCAAGAATGCAAAGCTGTATCTGACCGAACAGATTGCGGCAGCGCAAAACGAATTGCAATATCTGGAGACCGTTTCGCAGGCACTTGACCGCGCAGAGACCGAAGCGGATCTTGTGGAGATCCGGCAGGAACTGGCAAAAAGCGGCTATGCGTCGCGTATGCGCGGCTTCAAGGCTGCAAAGCCTGCTGCGGTAAAGCCTATGGAATTTTGCACGAGCGGCGGGTATCGCATGTTTTGCGGCAAGAACAATACGCAAAACGATTACATTACCTTTAAGCTTGCCGGCAAGCTTGATCTTTGGTTTCATGTCAAGAGCGCGCCGGGATCGCATGTTGTATTGATTTGTAACGGCGAAGAACCGTCCGAGCGTGATTATACGGAGGCGGCAGTGCTGGCAGCAACCTATTCGGGGGCAAAGGGAAGCGGACAGATTCCTGTAG
>CAYQBT010000071.1:227-3505 GCA_964415775.1 uncultured Lachnospiraceae bacterium | reverse complement strand
AGACTACACCCGTGTGAAAAACATCAAAAAGCCTCCGGCATCCAAGCCCGGATATGTAACCTATTCCACAAACTACACCGCTTATGTGGAAAGCGACGAAAAACTATGTGAAAGTTTGCGCGTAAAGAAATAATGAAAAATGACGGTAGCCGGAGCTGCCGTCATTTTTATATGTAAGTTTATGTACTTTCTTTCGGGAGCGGGGGAAGGCGTTTGGGAACGCGCTTCATAAGATCGTATCGAAACGCGCGGCAGGCATATTCTGCGTGCACGATGCCTTTTTTCTTGCAAATCATTCTTTCGCTGTCGAGCGTTTTGGAGGCATACTCGCAAAAAGCACACTTTTTCGAAATATCATATTCTTCACAGAGCTTTTTCTTCATAATTCTTCTCCAAATCTCGATTTGAATCTATAGTAACATACAACTTTTGAAATTTCAAGAGCAAAAGAACAATTTATAGCCGATCAACGCGATTACAGCGCTGAGGATACCGAGTGCGCTTTTGCAGATTACAAAACGAAAAGCATTGACTTTTATTGACCTTGCCGCGGAAAAAATCTGAAAATGCACGCAGATTCCCGACCAAGCGCAAGCAAAAGCACAAAGCACAAGTGATGACATAGGAGAAGTATTGAACATCGAAGCGGCGGCACTTGCACCACAGCCTATCTCGAGGAGAACCGCGAGTATACCGTATACCGTTTCGCTGCAATAGACTCGTAAGATCGAAAGCAACGCCGAAAACAGGCAGATGAGCGCGCAAATGCGCAGAATACTGCCGACAGATTTTT
The DNA here is from genome assembly GCA_964415775.1 of uncultured Lachnospiraceae bacterium. GTDB lineage: Bacteria > Bacillota > Clostridia > Oscillospirales > CAG-272 > UMGS902. Next base: position 2,712 of record CAYQBT010000071.1, on the reverse strand, counting down.
CGGTGGCGGCAAAGAAGATCTCTGCAAAAGAACGCGTCTCGGGTTGGCGGTCGGTTGCGCTAAAATGGACGCGTAACGGTAGCAGGAACACAAGCGTTGCGAAAAACTGTGATACATAGAGCAGAATACCGATCCGTATGTCTCCGAGCATGGATGCACCGATCGCACCGATGACAAAAGCGGGGCTGACACAGTTGCATAGCGGTAACAATCTCGCGGCACTTCTGGCATCCAAGGCTTGCTCTTTGCATAATCGTTCGCAGATTGCCGCCCCGGTTGGAAAACCGCATAATGCGCCTAAGAAAAAGACAGTATATTTGGAAAAGGCAGTTCTACTTTCGGAGAGAAGAATCGATACGATCATATCTGAAAGTACTAAAAATAAAAAAAGAGATGGGACGATCGAAACCGCGCAAACCGAAAGCGCCGCGCGTATTCCGGCAATGATCGCTTCGATATGAAAAACACATAACAAAAGCAAAAGCGCCGCCGCGGGAAAGCGCAGGCTTCTAAAAGATATTTTCAAAGAGGATCCCTCCAGATTCGGACATACAATCCGCTCAAATTGAGTATATTGTACCTGATGAACATTTATGAACGGAGGTAGAAATTTTGGCATGTTTTAGGGTGATCCGCCATGGACTTTCCGGTAAACTGGAGCTCCCCGAAGACTCTCTCGGAGCGGTATATCGCTTGCAGTTGATCGGCAATACCGCGATTTTGTGCGGTTGCAGAAAATTGCTCAAATACAAGAGTGAGGAAATTATAGCGCTGACCAAGGAGGCAACCATATCCTTTACGGGAGAGCATTTGAAATGTGTGTATTTTTTTGAGGGAACCTTAGAGATCTGCGGCGAAATTGGCGGAATAGGAATCACGAAACGATGAAACTACTACTATATTTAACGCTTGGGTATTCGGAAATACGCATTCCCAAAGAGGCAATCAAGGATCTTTTGAATCTCTCTAACTATAAACGCTTTGTACTTCTTGGTATACATACACAGGACGGTATGGCAATCGTCTGCGTGTACATGCGGGACGAAAAGACAGTGCTTTTTCATTTACAAAACCGCGGAATACACGCCGAGGTTTTGCGGCGTCGTGGTATTCCTGCGCTTTGGAAACGGTATCAGCATCGAGTAGGATTGCTTTTGGGACTTATTTTGTTTTTTGCATCGCTGTATGTTGCACCGCTGTTCGTCTGGGAAATGAATATTTCGGGATTGGATCGTCTGAGTCGTGAATATGTAATTGAAATCTTAAGGCAGGAGGGGGTACACATTGGAGCTTTTTCTCCAACGATTGATCGCCACGCGGTGTATGCAAATATACTGCGGACTGCCGAGGATATTTCGTGGTTGTCCGTGAATATACAGGGGAGTAGCGCGAACGTGGAAATCGTGGAGCGCGCGGATACTCCGGTAACAAAATCTTTTGCGGACGGGGCAAATATTGTTGCAAAAAAAGCCGGTGTAATCACAGACGCAAAAGTGATAAACGGCAGATTGATCGTTCAAAAGGGAAGCGTTGTACAAAATGGCGAACTGCTAGTCAGTGGTGTTTACGACACGACAAAAATGGGGACGCGGTATGTATATGCCGATGCCGCCGTATATGCAGCAGTGACAGACGAATACCGCATCGAAATCCCGCTACAGAATACACAGCGTGACTATCGAGAAGAGATTGTACAAGAAATGTCGATCAAATTGTTTGGAAAAAGCATAAATATTTTTAAAAACTATTCCATTTTAGAGGAAAACTATGATACAATACAAAGAGAAGATTCTCTGCCGATTCCAAGACTTGACAAGCTTCCCTTGTCGCTTGAAACCGTATGTGCCCTGCCGTATGAAAATGTATCGGTGCTGCTCACCGCGGATGAAGCGCTTGAGCAGGCAAAGCGCGAACTGATGCATCGGATTCAGACGGAGGCGGATTATGTAGAGACGCTTGCTTTTGAGGAATCCTATACTGTAGAAAACGCTGTTTTGGTATATCGCTGCAGTGTGGAAGCAATAGAGAATATTGCTGCGGTTTCTGAGTTCTCCTTGGACTGAAACTGCGGAAAGGAATATGAATGCCCCGTAAAGTAATTTATACCGACTCTGTAGACATGACCTCTACGATTTTCGGAACCTTTGATGCAAACATGCAAAAGGTGGAACAGCATTTTGAGGTAAGGGTTTACAACAAAAAGCTGGAAAACGCCGATGGCGATGCGGTTATCATCGAAGGTGCAAGCGATGATCGCGTGGAGAAGGCATATAAAGCCATCGAGTTTATGCGCAATATGAGTGCCGGCGGTGATCAGCTCAGCGACCAGACCGTGGACTATATTATCGGGATGGTCAGCGACGGCAGCGAGGATGAACTGGCACAATTTGACGACAGCTGTATTTGTATTACCAACAGCGGTAAACCGATCAAGGCAAAGACCGTCGGACAGAAGAAATATATTAACGCAATTAAGAAAAATACA
>CAYQBT010000071.1:0-217 GCA_964415775.1 uncultured Lachnospiraceae bacterium | reverse complement strand
GGCACCGGCAAAACCTTTCTGGCAGTTGCCATGGCGGTCAAGGCTTTGCGTGCTAAAGAGGTCAACCGCATTGTTTTGACGCGCCCCGCGGTAGAAGCAGGGGAGAGCCTCGGCTTTTTGCCCGGTGACCTGCAAAGCAAGATCGATCCCTATCTGCGTCCGCTGTACGATGCGCTTCCTCTTTTATTGCGTATTCTATCGCTTCTGTTCGGTCTGC
>CAYQBT010000070.1:0-7553 GCA_964415775.1 uncultured Lachnospiraceae bacterium | reverse complement strand
AGCCCGGCTCCTCCATCATGCCCGGCAAGGTCAACCCCACCCAGTGCGAAGCGGTCACTATGGTCGCCGTGCAGGTCATGGGCAATGATGTTGCGGTCGGCATGGCAGCATCGCAGGGAAACTTTGAGCTCAACGTGTTTATGCCGGTCTGCATTTACAACTTCCTGCAGTCGGCAAGGCTCCTCGCAGAAGCGATCGCCTCCTTTACACAAAACTGTGCGGTCGGCATCCGTGCAAATCGGGAAAAGATGCACCAAAACCTGCATACCTCTTTAATGCTGGTCACCGCTCTGAACCCCTACATCGGCTACGAAAATGCCGCAAAGACGGCAAAAAAAGCCTACGAGGAGAATATTTCGCTGAAAGAAGCCTGCGTCGCCCTCGGCTTTCTCACCGAAAAGCAGTTTGACGAAGTATTCCATCCCGAGCAAATGGTATAATGAAAAAATCTCGCTTGCGATTCTGTACAAGCGAGATTTTTTATTTGAGCTGTTCCCTGACGTGCTTTTTGATCCGCATGAGGTCGCGTAGCATGCGCACGCTGTCCGAAAGAACGTTGACCTTGGACTCCGACTCACGGTGGTTGATGATCTTGACCGGAAGCTCTGCGATCTTGTAGCCAAGTCTCGTTGCAAAAAGGATCGCTTCAAAGTCAAAAGCAAAGCTGTCTGTTGCGCAGCGGCTGAATACATCCTCGGCGGCTGCCTCGGAAAATGCCTTGAAGCCGCACTGCGAATCGCTGAGTTTGAAACCGCCGACGAGGCACAGTACACGGATATAGGTCTTGGAAACAAGACGGCGCAGAAAGGTATATCCCGCATATCCGTCGCCGCTGAGATTTCGCGAGCCGATCATCACGTCGCAGTCCGCGGCGGTGAACTTATCGTACAACGTGCGGATGATCTCCGTGCCGTAGGCAAGATCGCAGTCGGTGAACAGGCGGATATCGCCCTTGGCCGCAAGCATACCGTGGCGTACGGCACAGCCCTTGCCGCGATTCTTTTCATACCCGACAACGCGCATACGCACATGTCCGCAGTTTTCCACGATCCCGCGCGAACGGTCTGTTGAACCGTCATCCGCAAAGACGACCTCATAGTCATCAAACGCGCTCTCCATGTACGAGTGCAGCGTTTCGATCGTTTCGGGAAGGATCTTTTCCTCATTATACATAGGAATGATCAAGCTAAACATTTTTCATCCTCCTTTATATACACTCTGATTTCAAAATCCAGTACGGTTTGCAGGGCATCCAGCATCAAAAGCTGTGCAGCACGCTCCCTCGGCGTTCGATAGTAATACGGCGTCATCATAAAGAGCGGCGCGATATCCGCACCGTCAACCGTGACATCGTACCGGACCGAAAGCGTTTTTGCAAGCCGCATCTGTACAGGCGCGTCGCGGCGCGGCTCATTCGGGATCACGATATCGTACAGCTTTTCCTTCAATCCGCAGAGATGGTCGCGTCCCGCCGCGGCAACAACCAGTTTTCCACCCTCGCACAGCACGCGGCTGTATTCTTTTTCCACGCAGGGGGCAAATACGTTCATCACGCAGTCGCATACACGATCCCGAAGCGGCAGTTCGTACACGCTTGCCGCGGTGTAAAGCAGCTTGTCCGACAGGCACTTTTGCTTTGCGCTCTTTGCCGCAAGCGCAAGCGTATATTTGGAAAGATCCGCGCCAAGGCAAAAATCGAAGCCGCGCGAAACGATCTCGGTGTAATATCCCTCTCCGCAGCCCGCATCGGCAAGCAGGTTCCCCTTTCCCGCTTCGGCGGCGATCGCATCGGCAAGCGGTGCATAGTAGCCGCGGCGCAGAAAGGTCTGTCTGGCAGCCGCCATCGCCTTATCGTCCCCGCTGGTGGGCAGATGCGTGTTGAAGTTCACATATCCGCTCTTCGCAATGTCAAAATTATGGCGGCGCGCACCGAGGCAGGCAAGCGAACCTCCCACAGCTTCGAGCGCCGCACCGCAAAGCGGACAGCGAAGCGCTGTATGCAGTTTTGGTTGCAGCACGCGAATCACCACCGTTTCTTCTGACATTCTAATATAATATTATACCTCTTGCGGTATAACAATACAAGTCAATCTGTCGAAAAAAGTTATTTTTTCCATATCCGTAAACTTTTTGAAGAAAGTATGGTAAAATAGAGTTATACAATGTGACCGTGACGCACGTTTTTGCGACAATACGGGTAAAGGGGGTGTGCACATGGACGACGCAAGAATCATAGAGCTGTATTGGCAGCGAAACGAAACTGCCGTCCGCGAGACCAAAGCAAAATACGGACGCAGATGCTACGCCATTGCCTATAATATCCTGCACGACCGCTCGGATGCAGAAGAATGTGAAAACGACACATATATGGACGCATGGAACAGCATGCCACCGCACAAACCCACCGCGCTTGCGGCTTTCCTCGGTGCCATCACGCGCAGGGTCGCCCTCGATACATGGAGAAAGAAAACCGCAGAGAAGCGCGGTGGCGATCTTACAGTGTCGCTCGGTGAGCTGGAGGAATGCATCCCGAGCGGCAAGGACATTGACGAGCGCCTAACAGCCGCAAGCCTTGCCGCTTCGATCAACACGTTTCTCTATACCCTGCCCGAGACAGAATGTAACGTATTCGTGCGCAGATACTGGCATTTTGACAGCATCGGTTCGATCTGCGCCCGCTACGGATTCGGACAAAGCAAAGTGAAAATGATGCTGTTGCGGACAAGAGAAAAACTGCAAGCACACCTTGAAAAGGAGGGTGTTTTCGTATGAGATCCGAAAAATTACAGGATGCGATCGGCATGATCGATGCAGACCTTGTCGAACGCACGGAAAAACGCAAAAACGGTCACAAAAAGTTAAAATGGACGGCTGCGATCGCCGCCATGCTCGCCGTTGCCATCGGCATCGGCGCGTATTTCGGCAGCGGCAGTCCGTTTGCGCTCAGAGCATACGCTCTCGCCGAAGCGACATACCCGTCCATCGCAGACTATCCCGATGCGCTCTTGATGATCGGCTATGACGAGTGGCGTGAGGATCAGAAGACCAGACGCTCCTACTACGGCGCAGGGGAGAATTTAGATGGCTTCTTTAGCGCAACGATCTCCGAATTTCTCGCGGATAGCGGAACGGAAAACCGCATTTATTCCCCGCTGAACGTCTATATGGCACTCGCCATGCTCGCCGAGATCACCGACGGCGAAAGCCGCGCGCAGATTCTCTCCCTACTCGGCGCGGAGAGCCGCGAAGCCCTCCGCTCACAGGCGCACGCGATCTGGAACGCCAATTACAACGATGACGGTGCGGTCACCAGTATACTTGCAAGCTCCCTCTGGCTGAACGAAGATGTTTCTTTCAAGCAGGAGACCTTAAACACGCTTGCAAAGAGCTATTACGCATCCTCCTATCAGGGAAAAATGGGCTCCGCAAGCTTCAACAGCGCCCACAGAGAGTGGCTGAACGCACAGACCGGCGGACTGCTGAGAGAACAGATCGACGCGATCGAGTTCACCCCCGAAACGGTCATGGCGATCGCCACGACCATCTACTTTCAGGCAAAATGGGGCAGCGAGTTTTCCAAGTCCAATACCTCAAAAGACACTTTCCATGCGGCAAGCGGAGATATAAACTGCGAGTTCATGCACCAAACCGAAACCTACGGAAGCTATTACTGGGGCGAAAAGTTCTCCGCCACAAGCAAACGACTTGAAAACAGCGGCTACATGTGGTTCATCCTCCCGGACGAGGGTGTAAGCGTGCAGGATCTGCTAAAGGACAGCGAGGCACTTTCCTTTAGCAGCGCAAACGGCGATTGGGAGAACCAAAAATCGCTCAAGGTCAATCTGTCGATCCCGAAATTCGATGTGAAGTCCAAGTTCGACCTCACAGCAGGACTTAAGAACCTCGGTGTCACCGATTGCTTTAACGGCAGTACCGCCGATTTTACCCCGCTTGTCACAGGCGATCAACCGGTGTGGCTTGGCGAAGCGGAGCACGGTGCGCGCGTTGCGATCGACGAAGAAGGCGTGGTAGCCGCCGCGTATACCGAAATGCGGCTTGCGGGTGGCGCAATGCCTCCCGAGGACGAGATCGACTTTGTCGTAGACCGTCCGTTCCTCTTTGTCATCACCGGCGGTGACGGACTCCCCCTCTTTGTCGGCGTGGTCAACCGGCCTTGACCGCACCCCTACAAGCGAAGAAGAACCGAGCCTTTCGGCGCGGTTCTTCTTTTTACTGTTCCGGAATTTCATCCACGAAGTATGCGTTGGTATTTGCATGCTTGCCGCATTTATCAATGACCGTGATACGCACATACACGTCGTCGGGGAGCACCTGAAATTCTGCTTTTTTCAAGGTCTGCCCTTTCATGCGCGTAGCATTCGCCATTCTGCGGTTGCCGGTGGACAGAACGATCTTCTCCGCCGCCGAGGTCGTCACGTGCAGCATGCCGTCCTCAAACCAAAGATCGTGAATCTCCGGCCCCTGCGAAGCATAGAAATTGCCCGCGGCAAGCGCATCGGTGATCGTCTTGTATTCCAGTTTTTCCGCCTTGATCATTGTAAAACCGCCAAAGGAATCACAGCGCGGATCGTCAAACGGCTTGCCGTTGTGGTTGTCATCGGTCGCAATGCAATAAATACGCTTACCCTGCCGCAGCAGTTCGTCATACACATGCGGATTATACTCTTCAAAGCCGGCCGCACCGCTCGAGTGGTTGTAGATCTCCATAGCGTGCATGTTCTCATACCGACCGTAATCGCCGTAATTCTCCATCGACCAAGAGGGATGGTTGTAGGTCACGAAAAAGCCGCGTTCGCGTCCGATACGCATCATTTCGGAAACACATTCGGGATCGTAGTTACGCTCAAAGTCGGGGATGCTCTCGTCCACATTCACCTTGTCGCGGAAAGCGAGCATATTGCCGCGCACGTATTTTTCATGATGGTAGCAGACCTGCGCGGTGTTGTCGGGATCAAGCGCAATATAGCAGATGTGGCAGGTCTTTTTATACTTGTGAACGGGGATGTTCTGCCCGTTGTCCAGTTCCACACCGTTGAGTGCCAGAAAATCGGCATCGGTCAGATCATTGTGCGGCAGGAGCAGAAAGTGATCGGTATACGCAACGATCGAATAGCCGTGCGCCATGTACGCTTCCTTGACCTGTTCGGGCGTGAGTTTGCCGTCAGAGCAGGTCGTGTGACAGTGCAGATTCGCCTTGTAAAATTGTCCGTCCTTTGGAAGTAAATATTTTTTCATAGCGTGAACCTCATTCTTCGGAATATAATTCGTCATAATACCATCGTAGCGGATTCTCGTATATGTATTTTAGATGTTGCTCGTAGTCCGCACGGTTTCGAATAACGTGGTCATAATACCCACGTTGCCACACGGCTACGCTGTCATCCCTATCGTGTACCGCTTTAGATGCATTCATTTTGATATATCCAACAATTTTTGAAATGATTGAACGTCCGTGTAGGGGCGATTCATGAATCGCCCGCAAATCCGCATCATCGGTAATTATAATAATAAGATGAATATGATTCGGCATAATAACGTATTCTTGAACCATTACGCCAAAACGTCCGGGAACATCGTTTATCACCTTGTCAACGATTTTTCCGTATTCTGGCAATTGGGCTTCGGGCGATTCGTGAATCGCCCCTACGATATGGGGTAGCATACATCTTCTGTTTTGCGTACATATCGTAATAAAATACGCACCCACCGTGCTGTAATCAAACTCGCGCAATCGTAAAGGTTTTCTCTTCGGCAATTCCATCCGCCTCACCTCTTCAGGGGTATTATATCACATCCTTGTAAAAATTGCACCGTTTTTGAATATTTTATTCTGTTGAAGCAAACGGGCGATTCATGAATCGCCCCTACAAGCAAGTGCGTTACCATAACAATGATTGCTATTGACACATACCTACCGTAGGGGCGATTCACGAATCGCCCGCATGCACACCCGAACGACGATCGCAACGGCGTCCCACCCGCCGTGGGGGCATAGCGACGCAAGCGTCGCATTACACGAATCGCCCATTCCACAAACAAAAAAATGACCGCAATGCGGTCATTTTTTTGTTATTTGGTTTTGGATCTGCTGTGCGATTTTTTCTTTCTGCGCTTGCGCACCGAGGGATTATGATTCAGGAAATACAAATTGAAACGTACCGGCGCGAGTGCGATCACCGCAAGCATGATGCCGTGGAATAAAAGAATCGACGCCCACAGCGGCAACCCGAAATTGGTATACTCAAACGGCATGGTGATGCAAAACAGCCATGCATATACCTTGCGTCCGAAAACAAAATACACAAGCATGGAGATCAAAGCAAAGATCCCGTATGCCGCATAGCATTTTATATAATAATGCTGTCTCGTATACGCTCTACGCCAATAGCGGCGAAGGCGTTTGACCAAAAAAGCAATATACACACCCGCGCCGATCGCCAATACCGTAAAATAACCGGTCTGCGTACGCGGAATGGCGCGTACCGTATCCAGTAGCATGATTCCCGCAGAAAGCAGAATGCATCCCACAAGCATTTCGGTCAAACGTTTCAAAACCCGTTTCATAGGTTACTCCTTTTTGCACAAACATAGCAACGGGGGAGCCGCCGGAGCGACTCCCCCATTGGTTTTCTCATTATGAGAGAATGGATTTGGTTCTATCCGTTATAATTAGTTGACATTTACATCGCCATCACCGATGGGAGGCAAGTCTCCGCTACCATCATCATTGTCATCATCAGGTTCTTGTGCTACAGATGCCAAAATGACATTTGACAAAAGAAGCTTTACATCCTCTGCCATAGGCTTTACATATTTCATTATCCGTTTCCTCCTTATTCAATCACGAAAGTGCTGACTGCGCTCTCATAGAATCTGTTGCCGTTCTTATCCGCTGCGTAGGTGCGATAGGTGATCTCCGTACCTACCGGATAATCCTCTGCCTTGAATACCAAAACTACATAATGCAATGCCAAAACATCTTCGCCGAAGATATCGGTATCTGCGGTTGTATAAGTCGTCGGACCAGCAGTAATTGAACCGGTACTCAAAGTAGCAGTGGTATTGAGCGACTTTGTCGTGCCGTTTACAGTAATCTCAATTCCGCAGTTGTTCATGATATACTTTCCATCTACCTTCGTGTAGTAGGTCTCACTGCTGATAGAAGACAGGAAAGCGATTCTGTGATAAACCTTGGTATCATCCCAGTTGGTAACACCAACGAGCTGTACAGCCGTGCCGTTTGCGGGAGCTTCTTCTACGATGCCATAAGAGCCGTCTGTGTTCTCCTTAGCAACAAGACCGTCTGCGCAGTACTCGGATACATCCTCGCCGAAGGTACCGCCGGAAACGATACCCGTCACAGCCTCGGTCACGCTGTTTGCAGTATCAAATACGGAAATGCTACCAACGTAGCCGTCTTCAACGGAAATTTCGAACTTGCTGCCGGGCTCATAGTAGAAAGCACCAACGGTACCGCCGTTGATCGTGACGTCAGCCAAGACCTCCTTGGTGTTCTGACCGTTAGAGCCGTC
>CAYQBT010000069.1:645-7625 GCA_964415775.1 uncultured Lachnospiraceae bacterium | reverse complement strand
GGAAGGTGTCGTTGGAGGACTGGCTCATGTTGACATCATCGTTGGGATGCAGCAGCTTTTGACCGAGGATCCGGTTTGCGCGGTTCGCAATAACCTCGTTTGCGTTCATGTTGGATTGCGTGCCCGAGCCGGTCTGCCATACGACCAGCGGGAAGTGATCGTTCAGTGCGCCCACCGTGATCTCGTCGCAAGCCTGACAGATGGCGCCAAGCTTTTCCTCGGTCATTTTCGCCGGACACAGCGCATGGTTTGCGATCGCAGCCGCTTTTTTTAAAATGCCGAAAGCGTGCAGGATCTCGGCAGGCATCGTTTCGATGCCGATGCCGATCGCAAAGTTTGTACGGCTTCTTTCGGTTTGTGCGCCCCACAGACGGTCGGCGGGAACTTTTACCTCACCCATTGAGTCATGTTCTGTGCGAAATTCCATAATGCAGTTTCCTTTCGGCGGCTCTTTTTTTCTATTGTAATCAAAACGGCTGAAAAATGCAACCGAAAAACCGGATTTTTTACTTTTTAGTAAAACGGTTGATTTCTTTTTTCGTATCCGTTAAAATAATAGACAGGGAAAGGGGGATTCGTATGTCGTTCAAACGATTCAACAAGGTATATCTGGAGATCTCCAATGTCTGCAACCTGCATTGCGCGTTTTGTCCGGGGACAAAACGGCAAACACGGGTGATGGATGCGGAGGAATTCTCCCTGATCGTAAAACAGCTTGTTCCATATACCGATTACCTGTATTTTCATTTGATGGGGGAACCGCTCTGCCATCCGAAGCTCGGACGGTTTTTGTCTATAGCGCACGCGGAGGGCTTTCGGGTGATTCTCACCACCAACGGCACGCTGTTGCAAAGACAGCAGGAGTTGCTTTTATCCGCAGCGGGGTTGTACAAGATCAATATTTCGTTGCACGCATTTGAAGCCAACGATCTTTCGATCCCGTTTGCGGAGTACCTTGATCGGTGCTTCGCCTTCGGCAAGGCGGCAGAGGGAGAAAAACTTGTGATCTACCGTCTGTGGAATCAGGGCGGTGCAGATGCGAGAAATACCGAGATCCTTGCCGCTATGAAGCGCTATTTTCCAAAGCCTTGGGCGGCGGATTGGCGCGGTGCGCGGATCGGCGAGCGCGTGTATATAGATTACGGTGAAAAATTCGATTGGCCATCCTTGGACGCAGCCGAGGGCGGGGAAGCGATCGGATGTTACGGACTGCGCGACCAGATCGGCGTGCTTGCGGACGGCACCGTCGTACCCTGCTGTCTGGATCATGACGGGGACATTGCACTTGGCAATCTTTTCTCGCAAAGTTTAGAGGAGATCCTCGCATCTCCGCGCGCTAAGGCGATCTACGACGGCTTTTCGGAGGACAAAGCGGTGGAACCTCTTTGCCGCCGTTGCGGATATGCCCGCGATCGGTTTTCGACTATATAATATCACAATATTTGTTAACAATATCTACTTTTTAAACCCCTTCTCTTGCTTTTCGTTTTTTCTTTGTGCTAAAGTAAAGGTAGCATTCCCACAGGAGGTAAATATAGTATGTATATTATAAAAAAGGATGGCGGATATACGGTTTCGGAGCAGGCTTTGGATGCGGTTGCATCGTTTGGTGCACCCATCGTGGAGGAAAACGGTAAGGAGTTTGTGCTTGTTCCCACGGAAGATGGATTTGTTGGGCATGGTTTTTCCTGCACGGAGACCGTTTGGTCGATGGAAGACGGACTTTTCAAGGTTACGCGAACGCTGAAAAACGACGGCTTCACGCCGCGTATCATCAAGTTTATTTTCGAGGCAGTCACCGCTTTTGCGCCCACACGCTATCTGATCCCCTGCGTCAGCTACAACGGCAACGGGTGGGGAGAGGGCAAGGAGCCAAAGGGGATGCTCTGCGAGGAGACGGGTGAGCCTTGGATCCATTCTTACGACCGCACGCCCGTACCGTCCTGCTCGATCACCGAGACCAAGGATATTGCCTTTTCTCTGTTCGCTTCGGATGAGACGACCGAGAGCCTTGTTTCCTCGGTTTCCCTTCGCCCGGCGGCGGACGGTTGTATTTCTCAGCGCATCTATTGGCCTGTGACCGAGGCGCCCTTCACTTATTACGATAACGACAAATACAACGCACCTTTACATACCTATATCACGCTCGGCGGCGGCGAGACCTTTACCGTTTCGGTCTATATGCTCTGCTCGGTACCGAAGTGGGAAAACTACGGTGCCTGCGAGACGCTGGATCGCGCACTCAAACTGTTTCCGTTCAAGCACGGTGCAAATCGCACGCCCGACGAGCTCTGGAGGCTCGGCATTGCGTACAGCCGCTTTTTGCTCCGCGAGCATAAGGGCAAGCTGCTGTTTGCCAGCGGCGTGATCCCGAGGGCGGACGGACCGCATTTCGTTTCGCACTATGAGATCGGCTGGTGCGGTCAGAACATTATGAACGCCCGTATGCTCGTACTCGAATATCTGCGCACGGGCGAAAAGGAACTACTGGAAAAGGCGATGACCGTCTGCGACAACTGGCTGGAGAAGCAGTCGGAATCCGGACTTCTGCTCGCGCATTACGAGTGGTACACCGAGGGGCAGAATTGGAACTACAAGCCCCGCGATCCCGCCAAATCCTGGGCAAGCAACGTGGACTATAAGAACGGCTGGCTGCCCGAGACCTGCAATACCGGCTGGGCGGCTTGCGAAATGCTGAAACTGTGGGATCTCCTGCGCCAAAACGGCATTGACCGCCCCGAGTATAAGGCATTTGCTCTGAAGATCCTCGACTTTTTCTGCGAGCACTACAGCGAGGAATATGCCTTTGGAAAGGCATGGCACTTTGACGGTCGCTGCGAGGAGGAAAAGGGCACGGTCGGCGCCTTTATCACCATGGCGCTCTGTGACGGATACCGCATCCTTGGGGATGCAAGGTATCTCGAATATGCCGCAAAGTCGCTCGAGTTCTATATGCACCGCGATCTGGATCAGTTCACCTGCACCGCGGGCGCGATCGACTGCACCTGCGTGGATAGGGAGACCGCAGGCCCCGTGATCATCGCGGCGCTGGATCTTTACGAATTTACCAAGGATGAAAAGAATCTGGAATATGCCGTCAAGGCATCCTACTATTTTGCGTCCTGGATGTATACCTACGATGTGCACTACGGTCCGGAGGCAGAGTTTACGCAGTACGGCTACTACACCTCCGGTTCGACCTATGTTTCGGTACAGCATCCCGCGCTGGATCAGTGGGGAGAGCTGATGTGCTGCGAGTGGCTGCGCCTTGCCGATTACACCGGTGATGCACGCTGGAGACAGCGTGCGCTGATGATGTGGTACAACTGCACGCAGTGCATTGCGGATGAAGAGAACCGTACCTATCATGGATTCGAGCGTCCGATCGGCGCACAGAACGAGGCGTTCTATCAGGCGCGCTGGGGACACAGAAAGAACTGCAACGAGCGCGGACATCTCAACGATTGGTGCGTTTCGTGGGTAAATGTCTTCCGCCTCAACGTGCTGGATCGTCTCACCCGCGTCAACGGCTACGCCGATACAAGCGCTTTGGAGTAAAAAACGTATAAAAAACGGCGAGATTTCCCGCCGTTTTTTTGCGGATTCTTGCCGTATTGCACAAACACTGCGATTTTTTTAACAATGTTGCAATATTCTTGCGTTGCTTTTTTAAAACAGATATGGTATGATTATTTTGTAAAAATATCTGGAATGATTATCGGAGGAAAAATGTTCTATGAGTAGACTTCAAGTGACATCGACTGCCAAAGCCGAAAGAACGGTCAGAACGCTGTATGACAGTCTGAGTCGCCGCATCGCAGCATCCCCCGTCGGTAACTGCCCCGTAGAGCTTACGGCGGCATTCCTTAAGCTTTGCCTTGCGCAGAGCTGCGGCAAATGCGTGCCCTGCCGCGTGGGACTGGACAGACTTTCCGCACTCGTGGATGGACTTCTGGACGGAGAAGGCGATGTCAAGACGCTGGATCTGATCGAAAAAACTGCCCGCGCGATTGCTGATTCTTCGGATTGCGCGATCGGTTTTGAGGCGGCGAAGCTTGTACTGGACGGCATGGCGGCCTTCCGCGATGATTATCTTTCGCATATAGAGAAGGGAAGATGCACCGCAAACTTTGCATCCATCCCTTGCACGGTAGAATGCCCTGCACATGTGGACATTCCCGCATACATAGCGCTTGCAGGAGAGGGCAGATTTGCCGATGCGATCCGCGTGATCCGCAAGGACAATCCTTTCCCGTCTGTTTGCGGACTGGTGTGCGAGCATCCCTGTGAGCACCACTGCCGCCGCAGTCTGGTGGACAGCCCTGTCAACATCCGCGGACTCAAGCGCTACGCGATCGACAATGCAGGCGTTGTTCCTGCACCCGCGTGTGCACCCGAAACCGGTAAGAGCGTCTGCGTGATCGGCGGCGGCCCTGCAGGTCTGACTGCTGCATATTACCTTGCACTCATGGGACATAAGGTTACCGTGCTCGAGCAGCGTACCCGCCTTGGCGGTATGCTTCGTTACGGTATCCCGTGCTACCGTCTGCCCGATGCATATCTGGACGCAGATATTGACGTGATCCTTTCGCTCGGCATCGAGGTGAAATTCGGTGTGCGCGTTGGCAAGGATGTGACGCTCGGCGAGCTGCGCGAGCAGTATGACAGCGTATATATTTCGATCGGTGCACATTCGGATAAGAAGCTCGGCATCGACGGTGAGGACAAGGACGGCGTTATTTCCGCTGTTGAATTACTCGGCGGCATCGGCGATCGAAAGATCCCCGACTTCACCGGCAAGAACGTTGTGATCATCGGCGGCGGTAACGTTGCAATGGACGTTACCCGCACCTCGATGCGTCTCGGTGCAAGCTCGGTAAAATGTCTCTACCGCCGCCGCATTGAGGATATGACCGCTCTGCCCGAGGAGATCGAGGGCGCAATTGCGGAAGGTTGCGAGATCATGCCCCTGCTGGCGCCCGTTCGCGTGGAGAACGACGGCGAAAAGGTGACCGGCATCGTGGTAAGACCGCAGGTGATCGGCGCATACGACCGTGGCAGACCGAAGCCGTATAACGCAGATCTGCCCGAAGAGACGATCCCTTGTGACATTATCATCGTTGCGATCGGTCAGGCCATCGACTCCGGACATTTTGCAGAGTCGGGCGTGCCGCTCAAGTGGGATCAGCTTGTTGCAAACGCCGGCGGCGCTGTCGAGAACCTGGACGGCGTATTTACCGGCGGTGACTGCGTATCCGGTCCTTCGACCGTTATCAAGGCGATCGAGGCAGGAAAGGTTGCCGCGGCTAATATAGACGAATACCTCGGCTGCCATACCGAGATCAAACTTGATGTAGAGGTTCCGACCGCTACCTATCGCTTTACGCCCGCATGCGGCAGAGTGAACAACTCCGAGCGCGAGGCGGCAGAGCGCAAGAACGATTTTGAACTGATGGAAAAGCCCATGACCAAACAGGAAGCCATGCAGGAATGCAGCCGTTGCCTGCGCTGCGACCACTATGGCTGTGCTACGTTGAAGGGAGGCAGAGTGAACAAATGGTAAAATTGATCATTGACGGTCGATCCGTAGAAGTACAGGAGGGAACTACCATTCTGGCGGCTGCAAAGGCGGTCGGCATCGAGATTCCCACGCTCTGCTATTTTGAAAAGATCAATGAGATCGGTGCATGCCGCGTTTGCGTGTGCGAGGTGAAGGGCAGCGAAAAGCTGGTTGCCGCCTGCAACACCGTTGTCAGCGAGGGAATGGAGGTCTCCACCAACTCCGCGCGTGTCCGCAATGCACGCAAGGTCAATGTAGAGCTGCTTTTGTCCGCACACAACTGCAACTGCGTTGCTTGTGTCCGTTCGGGCAATTGCGCGCTCCAGAGCCTTGCAAACGATCTGAACGTCCGCACCGTTCCGTACGAGACCAAGCTCGCAAAGAACGCTTGGGATGCGGAATTCCCGCTCCAGCGCGATGCCGCAAAGTGCATCTCCTGTATGCGCTGTGTCGAGGTCTGCGACAAGGTGCAGGGGCTCGGCGTCTGGGAAGTCAACGGCAGCGGCGCACATACCAAGATCACCGTCCGCGGCGGTCTGGATATTGCGGATGCAAACTGTGCACTCTGCGGACAGTGTGTTACCCATTGTCCCGTTGGCGCACTCACGGCAAGAGACGATACCGACCGCGTATTTGACGCGATCGACGATAGCGCGACCGTAACGGTCATGCAGATCGCGCCCGCAGTTCGCGCTGCATGGGGTGACGCACTCGGCCTTGACGCGTCGGTTGCCACCGAAAAGCGTATGGCGGCGGCTGCCAAGTCACTTGGCGTAGATTATGTATTTGATACCAACTTCGCCGCAGACCTCACCATTATGGAGGAGGCATCCGAGCTGATCAAGCGTCTCGAGAAGGGTAACGCGCCGATCCCCATGTTCACCTCCTGCTGCCCCGGCTGGGTACGCTTTGTGAAGAAGGAATATCCAGCACTCTGCGATCAGCTTTCGAGCGCAAAGAGCCCCCAGCAGATGTTCGGTGCGGTTGTAAAGTCCTATTTTGCAGAGAAGATCGGCGTTGCACCCGAAAGGATCTGTTGCATCTCGGTGATGCCTTGCGTTGCCAAGAAGTACGAGTGCGACGTTCCCGAGGTCAACTCGGCAGACAAGGACGTAGATATTGTACTTACCACGCGTGAGTTTGCACGTATGTTACGGGCAAGCCATGTTAACGTTGCCGCACTTGCCGAGAGTGAATTTGATTCGCCGCTTGGCGCTTCCACCGGTGCAGGCGTGATCTTCGGCGCGACCGGCGGCGTTATGGAGGCGGCTCTGCGTACCGCATATTACATGCTGACCGGCGAGAATACAGATGCGGACGCTTTCAAGGTCGTTCGCGGCAGTGAAGAGAACCATGGCGTTCGCGCGGCAGACTTTACCGTAAACGGTATCACGTTGCACACCGCGGTAGTCAGCGGACT
>CAYQBT010000069.1:0-635 GCA_964415775.1 uncultured Lachnospiraceae bacterium | reverse complement strand
GGACTTGCCAATACCCGCGCGCTCCTCGATGCAATGGCAAAGGGCGAAGTCAAGTACGATTTCGTAGAGGTCATGGCATGTCCCGGCGGCTGTGTAGGCGGCGGCGGACAGCCGATCTGTGACGGTAAGGAGCTTGCGGCAGTACGCGGCGAGAAGCTGTACGTGCTGGACAAGGCGAATGCCCTTCGTTTCTCATATGAGAACCCCGAGGTCAAGTCGCTGTACGAAACCACGCTGGAAAAGCCCCTTTCGCACAAGGCGCACGACCTGCTTCACACTGAGCAGAAGAACTGGACAATATAATAGAAGACAAAAAATCCACTCGTGAGAGTGGATTTTTTTGATATGTGTTGGATGAGTATAAAACCGATGAAAAAATCTCTTCAATATTTGTATTTTGTTTTGCTTAAAAAAGTGTGCAATGAATAATAGAAATGCAATGGGTTTGTTGTACAATTAGCAATATTACATAAAGCAAAGGAGATCGTTCTATGAGAAAGTTTTTTTCACTGCTGTTTTGCGTAATCCTTGTTGCGGCATCGTTTACCGGAAACTGGGGCGGTGCTGTTCTGCTCGGCTCCGGCGGTGGCGGCAACGGTCGAGCAGCAGTATCTAAAGGGATTCACCGGTGCGGA
>CAYQBT010000068.1:0-7774 GCA_964415775.1 uncultured Lachnospiraceae bacterium | reverse complement strand
ATGCAGGAGCACTCGATATGCCAGCCCGGATAACCAACGCCCCATGGGCTGTCCCATTTCAGCTCCTGATCGTCAAACTTGGACTTAGTAAACCACAAAACAAAGTCCGCCTTGTTTCGCTTGTTGCCGTCCTCCTCAACGCCCTCGCGCACGCCGACCTCAAGATCCTCCTCGCGGAAATCGTTGAATACGTAATACTGCGAAAGCGTGGAGGTGTCAAAATAGATGTTTCCGCCCGCCTCGTATGCATAACCCTTCTCGAGTAGGCTCTCGATCACGCGGATAAACTCATCGATGCAGGAGGTTGCAGGCGCAACCACATCCGGCACCTTGATATTCAGCTTTTTGCAGTCGGCAAAGAACGCATCGGTATAGAACTGTGCGATCTCCATGACCGTCTTTTTCTCGCGGCGGGCACCTTTGAGCATCTTATCCTCGCCCGTGTCCGCGTCGCTCGAAAGATGACCGACATCCGTGATGTTCATCACGCGGGTGACGTCATAGCCCACGTAGCGGAGATACTTCTCCAGCACGTCCTCCATGATGTAACTGCGCAGATTGCCGATATGTGCATAGTGATAGACCGTAGGGCCGCAGGTGTACATCTTGACCTTGCCGGGCTCATTCGGAACAAACTCGTCTCTTCTTCTGGTTAAAGTGTTATAAAGCAGCATGATATGTCTCCAAAAAATTTAAACGTCGGATTCGCATTCCGCGTTAGTTGTCTCTTTTTCTTTTTCCGCCAGTTTCTTTTCCAGCTCGTAAATACGGCGCTCCACGCGGCAGATCTCCTGCGCCACAGGGTCGGGAATGTGCACATGGTCAAGCTGATCGCGCACGCGCTCGCCGTTGATACGCACCACCCTGGCAGGTACGCCGACCGCCGTTCCGTTTTCGGGAACCGCCTCCAGCACGACGGCATTGGACGCGATCTTGGCGCCGCTACCCACCGTAAAGGGGCCGAGCACTTTGGCACCGCTGCCCACCATGACGTTGTCGCCGAGGGTGGGATGACGCTTGCCCGTGTGCTTACCCGTACCGCCGAGGGTAACCCCTTGATAGAGGGTGCAGTTGTCGCCGATCTCGGCAGTCTCGCCGATGACGACGCCGCTGCCGTGGTCGATCACAAGGCCCTTGCCGATCTTGGCACCTGGGTGGATCTCAATACCGGTCAGGAACTTTGCCCCCTGGCTGATCGCACGGGCACTGAGCTTATGCCCTTTTTTATACAGCGCATGTGCCGCACGGTGCAGCGTGACCGCATGGAAGCCTGAATAGAGCAGCATGACCTCTAGATCGCTGGTTGCCGCCGGATCGCGGTCACGGATCGCCGCAACGTCGTACTGCATATCGCGCATGACCTTTTGCGCCTTCTTTTTCACCTTGCCAAGATCCGGCAACATGAGGTTTATATCAATTTCAAATTTGTCTTTCATCGCTACCTCAATAAGAATATACAGCACCGGGCCGTACATGTAAAGTGGGTATCAAGTGTTTATTTCTTCCACTCTTTTTTGTCCTTCAATATAGTATATAGCTCCACATAACTTTCGTGACGGGAACGCTCGATCTCGCCGCTTTGCACCGCAGAGACGATCGCACACCCCTCCTCGCAAAGATGCGTGCACTTGGTATACCGACATCGTCCGATATACTTTTCAAGCTCGGGAAAAGCATACGGCAGATCGTCCGCCTGCATAAAATCAAAGCGCATGAAATCCAGCATGCTGAAGCCGGGTGTATCCGCAACCATGCCGCCGAATGCAGAAAAGAGCTCTACGTGGCGGGTGGTATGCCTGCCGCGCGCAATGCGCTCGCTGATGCCGCCGGTCGCAAGAGAAAGCTCGGGGAACAGCGCGTTCAGCAGCGTGGATTTTCCGATGCCGGACGCACCGGCAAACGCGGCGGTCTTACCCGGCAGTTTCTCCAAAAGGAAGCTTCGGAGCGCATCAATGCCTTCTCCGTCTTCTGCGCTGAGGGTAAACACGGTAAAGCCGCTGGCACGGTAAATCGCCGCGATCCGCTTGCCCTCCTCGGCGTCCAGATCGCACTTGGTGATCACGAAAACCGGAATAATATCCGAATGCACGCAAATCGCGCTGAGCTTATCCAATGTAGAAAGGATGGGGGCAGGCTTTGCCGCCGCCGCGGTGATGAACATGTAGTCCAGATTTGCCATAGGCGGACGGATCAGAAGATTCTTGCGTCCGAGAATCTCCTCGATATACGCATCCCCCTCCTGCTCGATCCGCACGGTCACATTGTCACCAACCTCGGGTGAGATCTGCTCATGGCGAAAGGCACCGCGCGCACGCGCGGTGACGGTCTCACCGTCACAGAGCACGGTATACTTGCCGCCGACACCCTTGATGATCTTTCCGCTCTGCTTCATCACTGCGTCTTAAAGCGATCGGACAGCCAGTCCTCAAAGCTGGTCGGCTTTTTGGTGGTCACTGCGGTCGTTTCCGCAGGCTCCTCGGTCGTCGCCGGAACCTCGGTCGTTACCGCCGGCTCTTCGGTCGTGGTAACGGGAGGCTCGGTGACGACAGGTCTCGAAGGAGCCGGTCCCTTCGAGACGACAAAGCTGATCTTGGCAACGCCCTTGGGTGCGCTGGTGCCAACAGCAAGGCTCTGATCGATAATGATGCCGTATGCCGCACCGTCGCTGTACTGATAGGTAATGGTACCAAGGCGCAGATCGCTCTGCACGAGCATTTCGTATGCCTGTACGGTATTGGAGCCGAGGAAGCTCGGTACGACCGTGGTATCCACCATCTCGCCCTTGCTGACCATCACCAGAACCGTACTGCCTGCGGCAACCGGCTCGCCCGCCTTCGGGGTGGTCGAAATAACGCAATCATCGGGAACGATGTCGTTATACTCCTCAATGACCGTGACCTTGAGTCCCTTATTCTTCAGGTCGATCTGCGTCTGCCGCTTATCGGCATAGGTATAGTCCTCCATCACGATCTGCTCAATACCCTGGCTGACGTACAGCGTGAGGTCCGCGATCTGCTTGCCCTTGATACCCTTACGGGTTGCACCCGCCGCAGGAACCTGGCGAATGATCTTTCCGCTGTCGATATTCTCGGAATACTCGTATTTTACCTTGATGCGGAAGAGGTCATCGAGTTCATCCTCCAGAGCATCATCGTAGACGCTGCCCACATAATCCTCGATAACGATCTCGATGCTGTTATCCGCCGTTTCCCCGAAGAATATGTCCTTCACAACGATAAAGGCGCTGACCACCGCTACAAGGAGGAACGCCGTAACCACGCCCATGATGATGGGGAGCATGGTGACCTTCTTCTTTTTCTTTTTCGGTGCCTTGCCCGACTGGTTCTTCTGCCGGAACACAACACCCGGATTTTCGCGCACCTTGAGCAGCAGATCGATCATCTGCGTTGCGGTCTGGAAGCGCTTATCCTTGTCTTTTTCCATGGCGAACAGCACGATCTGCTCAAGTCCCTTCGGGATCGTGGGCAGAATATCGGTGGGTGCCTTCGGCTGCTCGTTGATCTGCTTTAAAGCGATGCTGACAGGGTTCTCCGCATCAAAGGGCAGCTTGCCCGTGAGCATCTCATACATCATAACACCGACCGAATAAAGATCGGCACGGCGGTCGATTCCCTTTTCGCCGGCTGCCTGCTCGGGGCTGATATAATATACGGTACCGATCGCCTTATCGGTAGCGGTCAAAGTCTTTGCATCGGGGAGCTTGGCAATACCGAAGTCGGTCACCTTGATCTGTCCGTTTTTCAGCAGCATGATGTTCTGCGGCTTGATGTCGCGGTGGATCACGCCGCCGAGATGTGCATGCTCCAGCGCACGCAGGATCTGGATCGAGTAGGAGATCGTCTCCTTGACCGAGAGTGCACCCTTGCGCTCGATATAGCTTTTCAGCGTGATACCGTCGATATACTCCATGACGATATACTTGTTTTCACCCTTGACAGAAACATCAAAGATCTTGACGATATTGATATGCGAAAGCATCAAGACCGCCTTGGACTCGTTGATAAAGCGCTGTACCGACACCTCATCCGACGCAAATTCATCCTTGAGGATCTTCACAGCCACCACGCTCTTGCGGAAGATGTCGTCCGCCTCAAAGACCATCGCCATGCCGCCGATGCCGAGCAAACGCTTGATCTTGTAGCGCCCATCCAGCAAAAGTCCGATATAATTGTTGTACTGATCCATGTTTTTCTCCAATAACTTACGTTATGTGTTTTTCTTACAGTTTGGCAACGATCACCGTGATATTGTCACTGCCACCGGCGGCATTTGCCGCATCCACCATTGCCTTTGCCGCCGCCTCACAGTCTATGTGCGTGCGGCAGAAATCGGCGATCGCAGGGGCGTCTAAATAGCCGGAAAGACCGTCCGAACAGAGCAGCAGCGTCTTTGCGCGATACTCCTTCTCCTCCAGCACCGAAACGTCTACGCTGACTTCCTTGTCGACACCCACCGCGCGGGTGATGATGTTCTTTTTGGGATTGGTACGCGCCTCCTCGGGCGTGATCTTACCGAGATCGACCAGATACTGCACAAAAGAGTGATCACGCGTGAGCTGCATCGCCCCGTCCTGATCGACCAGATATGCACGGCTGTCGCCTACATGGGCAATGTACACGCGCCCGCCGATACAAAGCGCGGCAACCATGGTCGTGCCCATGCCCTCATAGGTCTTGTCGCTTGTCGCAAGGGAAAAGACCTTGAAATTGGCGCGATCCGACGCAGATGCCAGCGCCGCCTGAATGGCAGCCGGCTCGGTTCTTCCTCCCTCTCGGAAAAAGCCGTCAAAATACTTTTCGACCTCCTCGCGTGCCATGGCAGAAGCGGTCTCTCCCGCTTTTGCACCGCCCATGCCGTCAAAAACGGCATACAGCACTGCGTCTCCGTATTCCTTGACTAAGTAGCAATCCTCGTTATGCTCGCGGACGCTACCCACATCGGTAATTGCAAAGTATTCCACCTGGTGACCTTTCCTTTCTCCGCGCCTTTACGAATGGCTTTGCGCGGCAGACTTTGCTGCGTGCCCTCTGCGGAGCTGTCCGCAGGAGGCATTTATATCCGGACCGAGCGTGCGGCGAACCGTCGCCGAAAAGCCCGCTTCGGTCAGAATGTTCTGAAATCTTTCAATACTGCGCCGATCCCCCTTGGGAAAACCGCTCTCGCGCACGGGGTTGACCGGAATCAGGTTAACATGGAGTGCATCTGCGCGCCCGAAATAGCGGCGCAGCAGAGCACAAAGCTCTTTTGCATCCCCATCGCTGTCATTTTGTCCGGCGATCAGGGTATACTCGATCGAAACGCGCCTGCCGGTCGCATCAAAATAATGCTTGACCGCGCCGAGCAGTTCATCCACGCCCCACTTGCGGTTGACCGGCATAAGGGCACTGCGGCGTTCATCGTTCGATGCGTGCAAGGAGATCGAGAGCGTGATCTGCAGATCCTCTTTTTCGAGTTCTTTGATCTTTTCGACCAGTCCCGAGGTCGAGACCGAGATATGCCGAGCGCCGATGTTCAAACCATCTGGCGAGGTGACGAGCTTTAAAAACTTTACGGTGTTTTCGTAATTGTCGAGCGGCTCGCCGATTCCCATCATCACGATGCCGTCAATACGCTCGCCGATGTCCCGCTGTGCGGCGGTGACCTGTCCGAGCATCTCGGACGGTGCAAGATCGCGCACCTTGCCGCCGATGGTGGAGGCGCAGAAGCGACAGCCCATGCGACAGCCCACCTGGGAGGAAATACAAATGGTCGTGCCGTGCTTATAGTACATCACGACCGACTCCACACATTCTCCGTCCGGAAAACGAAAGAGGTATTTCACAGTGCCGTCCACCGCAGAAACCAGTTTTTGTTCGATCGCGGGAATACCGCTGTAGCACTCTGCGGCAAGCTTTTCCCGCAAAGACTTTGACAAATTGGACATGCCGTCAAAATCCACACCGCGGCAAAGCCACTCATAGATCTGCTTTGCACGGAAACGGCTCTCGCCGATCGACACTATGTAGCTTTCCAGCTCTCCAAGCGAAAGCGAGCCGATGTCCGTCCTTTGCATAGTCTACTCCTTTGTCAAAAGTCCGATAAAGAATCCGTCACGCTCGCCGTCTGGTAGGAGCGTCACGCAACCGCGTGTGCTCCGCACGTCGCCGAGCGAAAAATCGGTATAGTGAAACCCTTTGTGCGTATCGAGGAAGCGGTAGAAATTCTCCTCGTTCTCCGCTTTGGTCAGCGTGCAGGTCGAATACAGCAGCCTGCCGCCGCTTTTTAAGTACTCTGCCGAGGCACAGAGGATGTCATAGCCGAGCGGGGCAAGGGTGCGCCACGCGTCAGCGTCGTGAAAACGAATTTCAGGCTTTTTTGCCATTACGCCAAGCCCTGTGCAGGGCACGTCGCAAATGACAAAGTCGCATTTGCCACTAAGCTCCGTGCACGGTGTGCTCGAATCGCGCGCCGCGGCGGTAATGATACCGATACCGAGACGCTCTGCACCGCTCGTAATGAGCGGCAGCTTGCTCTCGTGCAAGTCAAAAGCATGGATCGCGCCGTCATTCTGCATGCAGACCGCGGCGTGAAAGCTTTTGGAACCCGGGCAGGCGCAAGCATCTGCGCCGATCTCGCCTTTTTTCGGCGAAAGAACGCTGATAGCGATCTGCGAAGCCTCATCCTGCACGAAAAAGCTTTGTCTGCCGAGCAGGTCACACAGGCGATCGTGGCTGGCATTCCCGTATATGCGGATGCCGCGCGGAGATGCGGTGCACCTTCGTGCGTCCAACCCCGCTTCGATAAGCTTTGTAAGCGCGTCCTCCACGGTGATATAGAGCGTATTTACCGCAACGGTGAGCGGCGGATGCTTTGCAAGGCTTTTCAACACTTCCTCGGTTCTCTCCCCAAGGTTGTCACAAAGGAGCGAGACCGTACCCTGCGGAAAGGAATACTCCACCGCCATGCGGGAAATCGGCTCCCCCGGCATCGGGATCTCGTCCTTTTGCCGCAGATACCCGCGCAGCACGCCGTTTAAGAATGCGCGCTCCCCCTGACTTTTACCGAGGCGCACCGTCTCGCTGACGGCGGCATGCGGCGGAATGCGGTCGAGGTACATGAGCTGATACAGCCCAAGCCGGAGCGTCATCACAAGCCGCGCACCGATCTTGTCGATCGGTCGGTCACAGAGTTTTTCGATATAATAGTCCAGCGTCACGCGCCGCTCAGTCACGCCATATACAAGGGTCGTGAGCAGAGCGCGGTCGCGCTCGTCGCATGCAAGCGTTTCGAGCGCGGCGCCAAGCGTGAGCACGATATATTTTTCCTTTTGCGCCGCATCCCGAAGGATGGAAAGCGCCGCTTTGCGAATGTCCATTTATCTACGATTTCTTCTGTTCACAAGCAGGAACAACCTTAGCAGGTTGGCAAGCGAGACCGCAAGGGCTGCAACGTAGGTCATTGCCGCCGCGCGGAGCACCTTTTTGGAGCCGTTAATCTCCGCTTCTCCCATGCCGGTATTCTCCATCGTTTCGATCGCGCGGGAGGAGGCATTGAACTCAACCGGCAGGGTGATAAGCTGAAAAATGGTGGAAAGGCTGAACGCCGCAATGCCGATATACGCAAGCGTGGGTGCCGAAAGCAGCAGTCCGATCAGCACAAGCGGCATCGCAATATTGGAACCGATATTGGTGATCGGAATGATCGCCATGCGGATCTTGATCGGCGCATAGCCTACGGCATACTGCACCGCATGTCCCGCCTCGTGTGCGGCAAC
>CAYQBT010000067.1:0-7821 GCA_964415775.1 uncultured Lachnospiraceae bacterium | reverse complement strand
TGTTACCTCACGGGATTTTAAGTCCCGGGCGTCTGCCAATTCCGCCACTCCGGCACGATTACCTTTCGGCAACATTAGAATAATAGCACAGATTTGCTCGGTTGTCAATACCTTTTAAAAACTTTTGTAAAACATTCTTTGACAGGGGACAATCGTTTTTTACACTTATTTTCAAAAACTGCATATTTCGTGTTGACTTTTTTACAATAGAAAGATATAATTCTCTTGTAAACATTGAGTTTTTGTATTGCATTTATTTGCAAAGAAACGCGCTACGCAAAAAATATTATACACTTCTTCGGCGGAGGATGTTTCATGGCAGAAGAAACGAACTGCAATTTCGGTACGGAAAAATACGCGTATGAAAATGCGCACGCGGAATATGAGGGCACGTTTTGCATCGAGAAAATGGGTATCACCTATCCGGACAAGCGGTATATGATCAGCCGAGACAACTACGATCGGCATTTTTATCGGCAGATCTATATTCTTGAGTACGTCATTTCCGGCGAGGGATACATTGAGTGCGACCACGAGGTCTATAAGGTAAAAGAGGGCGATTTTTATATGCTTTCTACCCATAGTTTCCACCGCTATTACAGCGATCCGGACAACCCGTACTGTAAGATCTGGATCAATGTCGGCGGACGCATTATGGCAGACATGATGCAGCTATACAATCTGCAAAGCGGCGTTGTGATCAAGCAGATGAACTGCCGCAAGACCTTTGAGCGAATCTACGAGGAATGCTCGCATATAAAAGAGGACAACAAGGCGGAGATCTATCGCAAAGTGTTCAGACTGATCGTACGGATTTTGGATCAGCTGACAAGTGACTCTGTGTGCGATATGCTGGCGCCCTCCTCCTACAAGATCCGCGACTTTATCGATTCCAACATTCAATCGGACATTTGCCTGGACGATATTGCGCGCAAGTTCTTTTTCAGCAAGTCGTATATTATCAGCTGCTTCAAAAGCGAGTTTGGCATTTCGCCCAAGCAGTATATCATTCAAAAGAAGATCGAGACAGCTAAAAATATGCTGCTTGAGACGGATATGAGCGTGAAGACGATCGCAGAAATGCTGCATTTTGCGGACAGCCATCATTTTTCCAATACATTCAAAAAACAGACGGGATCGGCACCCGTTGAGTACCGTATGAAAGCAGGGCGAGGATAATGAATATTGTTTTGATCGGTATGCCCGGGTGCGGAAAGAGCACGGTCGGTGTTGTACTTGCTAAGGTTATGGGTATGCATTTTTGCGATACGGACATCGTGATCCAGAGGCGCGAGGGTAAGAAGCTGCAGGAGATCATCAACGAAGAGGGAAACGACGCGTTTCTTTTGCACGAGCGCGATGCATTGCTCTCGCTTTCGATGGAGGATACCGTAATTGCGACCGGTGGCAGCGCGATCTATTCCGACGAGGCGATGACGCATCTGAAAAAGAGCGGCGTTGTTGTATATCTCGAGGTCAGCGCAGAGGAGATCGAGCGCCGACTTGCCGATTTTGCGGCGCGCGGTGTAGCGATCAAGGACGGTATGACCGTTCGGGATCTGTACAACGAGCGGATCCCGCTCTATCAAAGATATGCGGATGTGATCATCAACGAGGACGGCGCGGATATTCCTGCCGTGATCGGCAAAATCGCAGAGGCACTTGCAAGAAGATGAAAACGGACAATGACAAAGGCCTCCTATGGTAGCTTCTTTCATTCTACCATAGGAGGTTTTTTTTGTGCTGTCCGTACAATTTGAGACTCAACAATACGAGCAGGACTGCCTTTATTTTCGGCGTTATCGATCATGTTGAAAATAGTATCTGCGGTAATCGAAGCAGGCAAGAATGGTGTAGGAGCAGCATGAAAAATATTGCATCATTTAAAAGTGTGGCATTGGGCACGATTATCAGTATCGCTTACCTCCGCCGCCGCCCATATTGTTCCTACCTCCGGAGGAGCTGTAGACAGTAGAGGTCATGGAGACCTGTGCTGTGTAGGTGCCTGCGGTGAGCGTGTAGGTCTCTCCCCGTTTTATCTCGGGGCTACTGAGAATTACGCAGGAGAACGCGAGCTCCGCTTCGCACGATAACAGCACGTTCCCGGTCGCATCTTTCAGTGAAACTGTGGAACCGGCAATCTGTGAGCCGACCTTCATCATAATAACGCATTGAGTCGAGGAATTGCTGAAGTTTTGTGCCATGGAGGACGCACCCGTGCCAATGAAGGTGCCGCCGCTGATGGTGCCGGTGGTGTCAAAGTCGAGGATGGAGGTATCGCCGTTGTTCGGACCGGAAACCATGATAGTACCGCCCGTGATCTCCACGGAGCCGTTTGCATCAATGCCATCGCCCGATGCCTTGATATGCACCGTGCCGCCCGAGATCACGATCTTGCCCTTAGAGGAGGTGAACGAGCCGAAGCCGGGGCGACCGCCGACTGCGGAGAAATCGTTTCCGCCTGCGGCGTTGAGTCCGTCATCGGATGCAGTGATCGAAATATCGCCGCCCGAGATCACAACGGTGCTACCCTCGATGCCCTCGTAACTTTTGGTGATAGTGAGCACGGTCGAATCCCCCGAGACCGAAACATCGGTATCGGCGTGTACGCCGTCATCGCCCGAGGATAAGGTATAATTGCCGCCGGAGAGTGTCACGGTGCCGTTGGAATGGATGCAGTCATCCCTGGTGTCGAGGTTGAATGTACCACCGCTGATGAGGATGTCCAAGCCTGCCTTCAATCCCTTGTAGGATTCATCGGAGGAGGTTATTTTTGTGTTGCTGCCGCCGCCTGCTTTGACGGTGAGATCGACATTGTCGATCTTCAGGATCGTTTCTGCCTGAATGCCGTCGTTTGCGGCGGTAATGTTGATGCTGCCGCCGTGCAGGTAGATGTAGCCGCGCGTGGCATCTTCATCATTATCCGAGCGGATACCGTCGCTGCCGGCATGGATGGTGATATCGCCGCTGTTGATCTTGACGCAATCCTTTCCGTTAAGTCCCACGTTGTTTGCGGTGATTTGCAGCGTGCCCGAGGAGACGATGAGATCGTCTTTGGAGACGATGCCGTGCTTGTAATTGCCGTTTACGACCAAGGTCCCCGTGCCGTTGACGGTCAGATCGGCACGGCTGAAGATTGCCGCGTCCAGCGCAGATCCGCCGTCGGTGATCGAATAGCTCGTACCGTCGGAAAACATGTTTACGGTGCCCGCTTTCAGCGTGACGGTGACTTTGTCGGCGGATTGGATATACAGCGCGGGTCCCTCGCTGTTTTGTACGGTAATGCCGTCCAAAATAAGCTGCACGTCACTGTCCCCGGCATTGACGAGGATCATGGTGTTCTTCTTGTTGCCGCTAAGTGTATAGGTACCACCGGACGTGATGCGCAGAATGCCGTCGGACACTGCGGGCTCGGTTGCCGAGGTTGCCGCTGTGGTTTCAGCAGTAGTTGCAGTAGTGGTTGCAGGTATCGCGGACGTGGTGGTTTCTGCTTTCTGTGCCGCAGTTGTCGTGGTTGCATCGGTTACCGCGGTTGCGGCGGCGGTTGTTTTGGCAGGTACCGAAGGCTTGGCATCGGTTTTCTCTGCGTCGGTTGTTTCCGGAGTAATTACGGTAATTTCGGTTACGGCGGTAATGACGGTCGTCTCTGCTATAGGACCGATGTCCTCCTCGTCAAAGCTGAAATCCATGCCGTTTGTATCCGCTAAACGTATGGAAACGGTGCCGTCATCGTTAGTTTGTGCAGCGCCGCCTTGGTCACAGCCTGCAAGCAACGGGAGCGCAATCAGCAGGATTGCCGCACAGATCCATTTTTTCTTCATCTTTACCTCCTTACAGTTCGGTAGTGGAGGTCTCCTGCTTGGAAACCGTAATTTCGAGATTGCCGTTTCTGCATCTGAGCTTGTCGATAAATGCTTTCTCCTCTGCCGCATCGCGCAGGGTGATGGCGTAGGTCAGGCGGAACATACTGCCCATGTTTGTGGTTTTTACGCGGACGAGCTCAGTTTCGGTGGTGTATTGCTCGAAAATATCGTCAAATACATCTGAGTAGTCGAGATCTTCGGGGATGGTGACGTTCAGTGTCTTGTAGAGCGCGGCATTTTTCTTTGTGCCGAAGTCCAGACGGTTATACAGCATGCACATACCGCACATGATAATCGTGAACAAAAACGCAAAGCCGATATAGCCCATACCGGCAATCAGTCCCGCACCCATGGCGAGGAAGATCGCAACGATCTCCTTGGCACTGCCGGGGGCTGAACGGAACCGCACCAGGCTGAATGCGCCTGCAACGGCTACGCCCGTACCGACGTTGCCGTTGACCATCATAATGACAACGCAGACCACCGCGGGGAGCAGTGCCAGCGTGACGACAAAGCTCTTTGTATAGCGGGTACGGTACATATAACCAAATGCCAGAATAATGCCGAGCGCGAGCGAAACGCCGATGCACAGCAAAAAACGGGGGACGCTGATCACACTGGTCAGCGCAGAGTCGAAAAGTCCTGTAAACAGTTTGTCAAACATAGAGAAGCTCCTTTTGCAGTTTGGGATAGATCACGGTTTGATATGCGGTTCCGTATTTGGAAAACGAGGTCTTGTAGATACGTTCCGCGGTCAGTACATGCGTCATCCACAGCGGAATAGCACCGGGACATTTGATCTCCATCAGCACCATGCCGTGAGGCAACAGCGGTGTGCCGTAGGGGTTGGACTCTAAGGTGAGGTCGTCCTCGCGGCAGAGAATATTTTCGTCAAACGTGATGCGGAAGTCGCCGCCGTCAAGTGCATAATACGCTTCACGCTCATAGGATAGGAAAACCACGGGGTGCAGCGTTTGGTAATAAGAAAGAAAATAGTCGATCTCCTCGGAGATCTGCGTGCGCTTTCGACAATGCGTACCGCCGCCGATCCATTCCATTGCTTCTGCTTCGGGCAGGGTGATGCGGCGCTTGTACACGATGGAGTCGTATTTCTTTTTCAGTTCCACAAAAACCGTGCTGTCGGGGGCAGCCTGCTTGTAGCTGCGGATGCGCAGTTTTTCTTTGTAAGCGGGGCGTTCGATCGAGCGGCGGACGAGACGGTAGTTGTCGGTGTCAAAGTAGATATTGCGGATGGTGGTTCGCCCGTATGTATCGATCGCCATGAACGGTTTCAATGCTTGCAGGACGGTTTCTTTTTGCGCCTGTGTCAGCATATACTTCAGTTCATATCGCTGAAAAACAGTTTGTATAGCCATATACTGCCCTCCTTCCTATAGTAGTATAGCGGCGTTAACTTAAAAGTACCTAAAGCAATAGCACCTTTTGCGGGACTGATGTGTGAATCTTTTGTGAAAGCAAACAGCCGCGGGATCCTCACGCGGCTGTAGCAGTTTATTCTCCGATCAAGAATTCGAGGTTTTGGGTGAGCAGGCTTTCGCTGATGACGCCGAGCTTTGTATAGGTGACCGCGCCGTCCTCGTCGATAAACACGGTCAAAGGAATCGAGTACGCGCCGTAGGTGTTGGCACCGTCCATTTGCGTGTCGTAGTAGACAGGGAAGGTGTAGCCGCCATCCGCGACAAATTTTTTTACACCTGCCACGGTATCGCTGTAGCCGTCGGTGCAGTTCAGCATGATGAACTGCACATCCTCGCCGTAGGCGGCATATGCCGCATCAAACGCGGGCAGTTCGCTTTTGCAGGGGCCGCACCAGGTCGCCCAGAAGTTGAGGACGATCGGCTTGCCGAAAAAGGAGGAGAGGTTCACTTTGTTTCCGTCTGCATCCGTCATGGTGAAGTCGGGCGCTTTTTGCACCTCCTCGGTGACGGCGGCGGAGCCATCGGTCGTTTTCGCGGGCAGTTGATCGCTTGGCGTATAATCTTCGGAGAGGGAACGGTATGCAAATGCCGCCACCGCGATCAGCGCGATCAGCAGGATCGAAAGGATCAGGATCAGTATATTCTGTTTCATGGTTATACCTCACATAAACAGCGCGAGCAACGCCTGCATTTTTCCAAGCATCATGAAAATTCCGACGAGGATCAGAAAGATACCGCAGATCAGATTGATTATCCTGTAGTGCCGCTTGATAAAGCCGAAGGCGCCGCCAAGCTTCTCAATGAGCACAGCCGAAAGCAGGAAGGGAATCCCCAGTCCAAGCGAGTAGGTCACCAGCAGCAGTGTACCGCGCAGAGCCGTGCCCGAGATCGCCGCCTGCGTGAGTGCCGTGCCGAGAAACGCACCTACACAGGGGGTAAGGCTCACCGAATAGACCACGCCGAACAAAAATGCAGAAAGAATGGTCGTTGCATTTTTGCCGCGTTGCATTCCCTTGAAAAAGGGTAGGCGGATGACCTCCAGATAACTGAGACCGAACAGGATCACAAGTGCGCCCGAAACGATATTGACTGCCGTCTGGTATCTGCCAAGGAATACGCCGAGCGTACCCGCAAACAGTCCGAGCAGGCTGAACACAAGCGTGAATCCGAGCACAAACGCCGCCGCGCGCGTAAGCACGCGATGCTTTTTGTCGGCACCGCCCGCAAAATAGGAAATGTATACCGGCAGCATCGGCAGCATGCAGGGCGAAATAAAGGAGATCACACCCTCTAAAAAGGTCAGCAAGAAATCCAAATCGCACCTCCGTTTTTATTTTAGTATACCATATATTTGTACTTTATGCTATAATAAAATTACAGAAAGGGGTGTGCCTATGAAAATTCGCTTTTGGATCGTATGCTTGCTTCTGGTTTGTCTCACTGCTTGTGCCGGAACGCCCGTCGAGACGACTGCCGCGGTGACACCGGCAGAGCCCATCGGTGAGCCGATCGTGCACAAGGTGTTTATGAGCAATACGTATCTCATTTTGGAGAGTGTTGCAGGCGGTTTTGCGGCATACCATACCGAGACACCGGAGGATCGCGAAAGCTATATCCCGATTCCGTGTACGCTCCCGAACGAGCTCCGCTATGAGAGTGCCGTTCCGGTGTTTGTCGGCGGCGGTGGCGGCAGCGGTGAATGTCGGTTTGTAATTGCGCTGAAAAACGGCGAAGAGACCACCTATGTCGGGTTTGACAATTTCTCGTATACGGATTTTAAGGATTGGATGGAGTTCACCTACAGCGGCATCATTCCCGCCGAGGATTTTGAACCCGTGGATTGAAGCGCTCCGACTTGCGGTAGGTGCCGATGCCTTGAACAGCCCTCGTGCTCTAACTATGGCGAGGGCTCTTTTTATCTCCTCAGCTCTCCTCTTGTCATCCTACGAGCAAATACGACCTTCGGTCGATGCGAAGGATCTGCACGGCGAAGCCGTGTCTTTGCGAAGTGGGAGAAGTGTGCTTTTTAGAAAAGTCTCGCCTTGGCGAGACTTTCGGATTCTTCGGCAAGCCTCAGAATGACAAAGGAGAGCAGTCCTCGGACTGCTCTCCTTGCAATTTGTTCAATTACCTACAAGTCAATCGAAACATACCTGCTTTTTGTTATTTTGCGGGGGAACCTGCAGTGTCAGCACCGTCGCCGGCAAGGCCTAAACGCTTTGCCGCATCCTCGCGCATTTTATACTTCAGTATCTTTCCTGCGGCATTCATAGGGAAGCTCTCCACAAACTCGATGTACTTTGGCACCTTATGCCGTGCCATGCTCGCCTTGATATAGGCGGTCATTTCTTCCACGGTCACAGAGCCGGGTTCTTTCAAAATAATGCAGGCCATGATCTCTTCGCCGTACTTTTTATCCGGAACGCCGATGACCTGTACGTCCTTGGTTTGGGGATGGGTATAAATAAACTCCTCGATCTCCTTGGGGTAGATGTTCTCGCCGCCGCGGATGATCATGT